>JBCDKT010000010.1 GCA_038746285.1 Bacteroidota bacterium | reverse complement strand
CGCGCAGGCGGGAATCCAGAGCTTGTAGTACGCCTTCTGGATTCCCGATCAGGGTCGGGAATGACTCGATGTGAGGAGGTAACAGTAGCAGAACAGCGTTTCTGCGCCATCAGGGCCTCTCAAGTTGCTAACAAGCTCTAGGTGGGTGCTTCTACTCAACAGACACTCGACATGCAGCCGCTCAAGGATCGCACGAAGCAGTTTGCCGTGGCCGTCATCAGGTTTTGTTCAAGCCTACCTCCGAAGGACGAGTACGGGGTCATCGGGCGGCAGCTCATGCGGAGCGCGTCGTCAGTGGGAGCGAACTACCGGGCAGCCTGCCGTGCCCGCTCTCGCCGCGACTTCATCGCCAAACTATCCATTGTGGAAGAGGAAGCCGACGAGTCTGCGTACTGGCTCGAAGTCATCCAAGCGCTCGGCGACGACCAAGTCGATGCCGCCCAGCGTGCGCGGCTGCACCAAGAGGCAGAGGAACTGCTCGCCATCACGGTAGCTTCCAAGAAGACGGCACGCCGCAACGCCTAAAGTCCCACTCGCCATTCGACACTCGCCCCTCGAAGCTCCCTACAGCCAGTCCTTGCGTTTGAAGTAGGCCAGCATCCCGACGAGCAGGAGGCCGATCGCGCCGAGGAAGTAGAAGTAGCCGTTCTCGACCTGGAGTTCGGGGATGTAGGCGAAGTTCATCCCGTAGAGCCCGGTCAGGAACGAGAGCGGGATGAAGATCGAGCCAATGACGGTGAGCACCTTCATCACCTCGTTCATCTTGTGGCTGAGCGACGAGAGGTAGAGGTCCACGAGGCTCGACAGCACGTCGCGAAACGACTCGATGAGGTCGACCACCTGGATCGTGTGGTCGTAGGCGTCGCGGAGGAACAGCTTGGTCCGCTCCTCGACGAGCGGCGACTCGTCGCGCAGGAGTGCGCTCAGGACCTCGCGGAGCGGCCAGATCGAGCGGCGCAGGAAGATGGCCTCGCGGCGGAGGCCGTTGATCTCGGCCTGCACCTCCGGCTGCGGGTTGTTGAGGACGACCTCCTCCAGCACTTCGATGTGCTCGCCGATGCCCTCGATTACAACGAAGTAGTGGTCGATGATGACGTCGAGGAGCGCGTAGGCGAGGTAGTCCGCCCCGACCGAGCGGATGCGGCCGGCCGAGGCGCGGAGGCGCTCGCGGACGGGCTCGAACACGTCGCCCTCGCGCTCCTGGAACGAGATCACGTAGCCCGGCCCGAGGACGATCCCGACCTGCTCGACGCGCGCCTCCTGCCGCGCCGCCTCGCCGTCCGGAGTCCCCAGCGTCCCGGCCTGGATCATCTTGGCGACGATGAAGAGCTGGTCGTCGTAGGTCTCCAGCTTGGGCCGCTGCGTCGTGTTGACGAGGTCCTCCTGCACGAGCGGGTGCAGCCCGAACGCCTCGCCGAGTGCGCGGATCGTCTGCGGGTCGCGCACGCCGACGACGTCGATCCACGCCACACCCGGCTTCTGGCTCCGGGCCGCCGCCTCGGCGACTGTCACGCCGCTGGCCTCGTCGATCTGGTCCTCGGTGTAGTGGGTGACCGAGATGCGCGAGGCAACGCGCTGGTCCTCGGGCAGTTCAGGTAGCGCCCCCGGAACCTGGCCGACGCGGCGAGGGGAGGCCGGATGCTCGATCAGGCCGATCGTGCGGAGCGGCAGGCGGACGATCTCGCGCCCGAGGCCGCGCCCTAGTGCTTCCAGGCGCCGGGTCTGCCGCTGCGCCTGCCGGAAGAGATTGTCCGAGGTGGGATCCGACGCCATGCTAGAGGTTACCGTCGGCGCGGCGCTCCGCCTCGGCGGCGCGCCGCTGCGCGTCCTCGGCCATGCGCCGGGTCTCGGCAGCGATGCGCTCCGTCTCGGCTGCACCGCCCGACGCGGCGGGCGCGTTCGAGAGCGCGGGCGGGTGCGTGTCGACCACCGGCGTCGGCTTCGCAGCGGCCGGCGGCGCGTCGCGCTCGGCGAGCTGCCGCTTCAGCGTCTTGATCTGCCCGCGCGCGCGCAGCCGGCTGGGAATCGAGCCCACGGAGCCGAGCAGCACGCCGACCAGGAGCGAGACGATGATGACGAGCGCGAGCGGGACCGGGACGCTTTGGAAGGTCAGAAACTCGACGTCTACCTGCTCCGGGTTCTGGAAGGCGAACACGACGGCGATGATAGCGACGAGGAGGGAGAGGATGAGCGCGAAGCGCATAGAGAAGCCTCGGGGGGATGAGCGGAACGGACACCGGTAATTAACGAAAAAAGACGGTACGGCGGGGGACGGGTGTTGCCGGCGCGAAGGAAGCGGAGGGCGAGGAAGTGAGGAATAGAGAGAATGAGTAGAACGAGAGGAACAGGGCTGGCCTCCCGCACGGCGGAGAATCCAGCGGGACCGACAGCCGCGTGCGCGCTCCTCGCCGAACCAACCTTCCCCACCGTCGTATCTCTGTTCCCGTTCACACGATATTTCTCTTCGCCGCTGGACCCGACGGGGGCCACGCTCGTTCGAGGCAGAAGCGCTTCCGGGCACTGCGTACCTCCTGCGCTTTCCTTACGCTATCACCTACCGAACCGCACCATGTCTATTCTTTCCCAGATGAAGGGCGTCTCCGCCAAAGATCAGCAGATGATCCAGGAGGCCGAGACCATGATGGGGCCGGAGCCCGAAGAGATGGGCTTCATCAAGAACATGTTCTGGGGCCGCATCCGCGAAGACCTCGTCTTCCCCTACCCCCAGGTCCCGGCAGACGAGAAGGCTACGTGTGACGCCCTCCTGGCCCGGCTCGACGAGTACCTCGAGAACGAGCACCCCACAGTCCAGATCGACCAGGAAGAGGAGATCCCCGAGTGGGCCATCGCAAGGCTCTTCGACCTCGGCGTGCTCGGCATGACGATCCCGGAGGAGTACGGTGGCCTCGGCCTCGGCGTGGCGAGCTACAACCGCATCCTGGAGCGGATCGGGCGGACGTGCGGCTCGACGGCTGTCGTCGTCTCGGCGCACCAGTCGATCGGCTGCAAGGCGCTGATGCTCTTCGGGACGGAGGAGCAGAAGAAGGACCTCCTTCCCCTCGTGGCGCGCGAGAAGCTCTCCGCGTTCTGCCTCTCCGAGCCCCAGGTCGGCTCCGACGCCGCAGGCCAGGAGACCTACTGCCGGCTCAGCGAGGACGGCACGCACTACATCCTGAACGGGGAGAAGAAGTGGTCCACGTCGGGCGCGCTCGCGGGCCTCTTCACCGTGATGACCAAGCAGGAACTCACCGACCCCAAAACGGGCAAGACGAAGACCGGCGTCACCGCGCTCATCGTCACGCCGGACATGGAAGGCGTAGACATCTTCCAGAAGAACCGCTCCAAGACGGGCATCCGCGGGACGTGGCAGGCGCGCATCCGCTTCAACGACGTGAAGGTACCCGTCGCCCGGCGGATGCACAAGGAGGGGCAGGGCCTGAAGGTCGCGCTGACGTGCCTCAACTACGGGCGCTGCACGCTCTCGGCAGGCGTCACGGGCGCAGCCAAGCAGGCGCGCGACCAGGCCGCGAAGTGGGTCCGCACGCGCTACCAGTTCAACCGCCCGATCTCGGAGTTCGAACTCGTCCAGCAGAACGTGGCCAAGATGGCCGCGCTCTGCTACGCGATGGACGCGATGCTCTACATGACGTGCGGCTTCCTCGACCGGCACGACAAGGACATCATGGTCGAGACCGCCGCGTGCAAGGTGTTCTGCTCGCACTACGGCTGGGAGGTCATCGACGCCGGGATGCAGATCATGGGCGGCGAGGCCTACGTGACCGAGAACGAGTACGACCGCCTCTGGCGCGACAACCGCATCCACCGCATCGTCGAAGGATCGAACGAGGTGATGCAGTCGTGTGTCTTCGCCTACGGCGGCAAGCAGCTCGCGGAGTACATGCTCGGCGTGCTCAACGCGGTCGAGTGGGACGAGGAGTCGGGCGCGCTCGACAACATCAAGCGGATCGTGGCCAGCGCCGTCAACCCGGACATCGTCAAGAAGGGGACGCCCCTGGCCGCTGAGATCTTCATCGGCAAGAAGCGCCCGAAGGCGAACGTGCAGCGGCTCCACCCAGCGCTCCAGGGCCAGGCCGACCTCCTCGCCCGGCACGTCCAGACCCACAGCCGCGAGTTCAAGCTGACCTCGAAGCGGCTGGAGGAAACCATCGTCACGCGCCAGGTGATGCAGGCGCGCCTCGCCGACAACGCGATGCTGATGTACGCCTGGGCCTGCGTTCTCTCGAAGCTCGACGGCCAGCTCCGGGCCGGCGAGCGCGGGGCCGCCTTCGAGCGCGACAAGGCGGCGGCGCTCCACTTCCTCCGCCTCGCCGACCTCCAGATCCGCGAGAACGTCCGCGGCCTCAGCCGCAACGCCGACGTCTCGATGGTCGAGGCCGCGCAGGCCCAGTACGCGCTGACCGACACCGAGCCCAACGCCGACTACTACATCCACGAGTCTGCTCCCGAGGCCAAAGGCACCGGCCGGGCCGTCCAGGCCGAGTCGGTCAAGCAGTTCCCCGGCGACGCTTACGCCGGAGGCGACGGCAGCGCGGGCGACGGTGCGGCTGCGACGCTGAACCCGGAGAGCACACCCTCGCCCGAGAAGGCGTAAGCGAAGGCTCTAGACACGAAAAAGGGGGGTGCCTTGGCCAAGGCACCCCCCTTCTCGTTGCGTAGCGTCTGCTATCCGGGGTGTGCTACTCGGGGAGCCAGATGTAGGCTCCGTCCAGTCCGATGTAGCCCATCCGCTCGCCTATCCACACGCGGGCCACGCCGCCCCGGAACGCGTCCACCTCGTCGAAGGTAGGGTTGCGGACGAACGTGCCGGCGGTGTCGATAAAGCCCCACTGGCCCTCTACCGCCACGGCGGCGCGGCCTTCGGCGAAGGGACGCGCCTCGTCGTACGCAGGGCCGAGGACGCGCTGCCCCTGCGAGTCGACGTACTCCCACTGGTTCTCCGTGCGGACCGGCGCAAGCCCGTCGCCGAAGTCACCCGCGCTGATGAACTGCGGGTCGATCAGGAAGCTGCCGGTGTCGTCGATGAAGCCCCAGTTGTCCCCGACTTTGACGGCGGCCAGTCCACCGGAGAACGAGCGAGCCTGGTCGAACTGCGGCTCGATCGCCGTCGCGCCGTCGGGGCTGAGGTAGCCGAACTCGTCGCCCTGCTCGAACAGAGCGAGACCTTCGGCGAAGGGTTCGGCCTGCAAGTACTCGGGCTCGATCACGAGGCCACCGGTGCGGTCGATGTAGCCGTAGCGTCCGCCCAGCCGGACCCGGGCGAGGCCGCCGGAGAAGTCGTCCGCCTGCTCAAAGTACGGGTTGATCGCATAGCGCCCCTCGGTGTCGACGAACCCGTGCCGCCCGCCGATGCGCACGCGCGCGAGGCCCTCGGCGAAGGGGAATGCCTCGTCTACGGGCAGGTCGAAGCGGAGCGTGCCCTCGGCGTCGATGTAGCCCCAGAAGTTGCTGCCGTTGCTGCGGCCCCGAACCGGTCCGACTTCACCGATGAAGTCGAGGGCGGCGAAGTACTCGGGCTGCACAACGATCTGCCCTTCGGCGTCGATGTAGCCCCAGCGGTCGCTGCGTTCGATGGGGAAGAGGCTGGGGGCCGCGTCTGCGCCGATCGGCATGTCCGGCCCGGCGTCGCCCGACTCAGCAGAGTCGCACGCCGTCCAGAGCGGCAGGAAGAAAAGCAAAAGCCAGAGGGAGTGTTTCATAGCGGTTGAGAGGTTGGGGTAGCTGTCGGCCGTCAAGGACGAATCGCTTATCATTCGGTGGGCTGCCAGACGTAGTCTCCGTTGCGGTCGATGTAGCCGATCCGCTGGTCGAGTTCGACGCGGGCGATGCCCTGAAACGGGAAGGCCGCCGAGAAGCGCGGCGTGGTGATGATGAGGCCGGTGGCGCAGTCGATGTAGCTCCACCGCGAGCCAAGGAGCACGGCGGCGCGGCCCTGCTGGCACGGCGTGGCCTCGTCGAACTGGGGGGTGATCGTGAGGTCGCCCGCCGTGTCCACATAGCCGAAGCGCCCGTCCACGCGCACCGGCGCGATGCCTCCGCCGAACGAGCCGGCCGCGTCGAACCGGGGGTTGACGAGGACGCTGCCCTGGGTGTCCACAAAGCCCCATCCGTCGCCGATCAGGACGGGCGCGCGCCCGTTGCTGAAGGCACCGGCTTCGCCGTAGGTGGCGGCGATCACCAGGCTCCCGGCCGGGTCGACGTAGCCCCAGCCGTCGAGCGTCTCGACCGGCGCGAGCCCCTCGGAGAAGTCGCCGGCCGAAGCGAACTGCGGCTCCACGACGACGGCACCGGTGGCGTCGATGTACCCCCAGCGGAGCCCGTCGCGCACGGCAGCGCGCCCCTCGGCGAACGACCGGGCGTTGTCGTACCGCGGCTCCACGACGAACGCGCCGGTGGCGTCGATGAAGCCCCAGCCGTCCACCGTGCGGACAGGAGCCAGCCCGTCGCCGAAGCGCCCGGCGAAGTCGAACTGCGGCTCGACGACGACGGCGCCGCCTTCGTTCACGAACCCCCAGAACGGGCCGATGCGCACGGCGGCGAACCCGCCCGCGAAGTCATCGGCCGAGTCGAACTGAGGCTGGACGAGGAGGCTACCGCGGGCATCGACGAAGCCCCACACTTCGTCCACCACCACGGGATAGCCCGCAGCCTCGGAAATCGGCTCACCGGCGATGGGAGTGTCGGGACTGTCTCCGTCTCCGACGGCGTCGCACCCGGCGACAAGGAGGGCGGCGAAAAGGAGTGAGGTGCTCAGGCGTTTGGACATGGCGAGAATCAGTTGTGGCTGCCGGTCAGCGGACGAGAGTCATCGGGCGGCTCTGCGCGCCGCGCCGCGTGTCGAGGTGGTAGAAGTAGGTCCCGCTCGGGAGGTCGCGGGCGTCGAACCGCAGGGCGTGAGCGCCTGCCGCGTGAGGGCCGTCGGCAAGCGTGCCGACCGTCCGGCCGCGCACGTCGAGCACGCGGAGGCGCACCGGCCCGGCCTCGGCGAGGCGGAAGCGGATCGTGGTGTGCGCGGTGAACGGGTTCGGGTAGTTGCCCTCGACCACGAAGTCGGGGGCGGCCGGCGCGTTCTCTGTGTCGACGGGGTTGGCCACGAAGGGCAGAGTGTCGAAGTCGTCGAAGAGCACCTGACTCGCCTCGCTCGACGTCAGCCCGAACCAGTGGGAGAGCAGCGTCGCGTAGACCTGCCGGTAATCGACCGAGAGCTTCAGGTTGCCAGCGTTGTCGAGGTCGAGGAGGTCGGGCGCGTCGCCGTAGAAGCCGCCGTTGACGCCGCCGCCGAAGAGCATCATCGGGGCTGCTGTCCCGTGGTCGGTCCCGGCCGAGCCATTCTGGTCGACGCGCCGCCCGAACTCGGAGAACGTCATCGCGAGCACGTCGTCCGCCGCGCTGTCGGCGGCGAGGTCAGCGTAGAACGCCGTCATGCCCTCGGCGAGGCGGCCGAGGATGACCTGGTGGCGTTCGAGCTGGTTCGAGTGCGTGTCGAAGCCGCCGATCTGGAGCACGTAGAGCCGCGCTCCGAGGTTGCCTTTGATGAGCCGGGCGATCACCGCGAGCGTCTCGGCGAACGAGTCGTCTGGGTACTCGACGCGGTTGGCACCGGCCTCGGACGCCTCCACAACGGCGTCGCGGTAGCGGAACGAGGCGTTGAAGATGGAGCGGATGAAACTCAGCTCGTCGCCGTGCGCGGTGGGGGGTACCGCCGCCTCGTCGTAGAGCACGCCGCCCTCGGCCAGGTCGGAGAGTTGGCGGGCGCTCGAGAGGCTCATGCCCATCGAGAGGTCCGCCCCGCGCGTGAGCGTGGACGTGGCCCCGCCGATGCGGATCGCTACCGGGAAGTCGGGCGGCTCGAAGGCGTAGTTGGGATACCGCTGGTCGAAGTAGCGGCCCGTCCACCCGGTGCGGACCTGGTCGTCGGCGCTGCTGCCGGAGGCCCAGATGTCGGTTGAGCGGAAGTGCGAGAGGTTGTGCGACGGGTAGCCGACGGTCTGGACGACGGCCATCTTTCCGTCGCCCCAGAGCGATTCGAGGCTGCCCATCGCCGGGTGCAGTCCGGTCTCGCTGTCGAGGGCGACAGTCTCGTCGCGGGAGAGCGCAATCGTCGGGCGGAGCTGGTAGTAGCGGTCGTTCGTGACGGGAACGATCATGTTGAGCCCGTCGTTGCCGCCTGCCATCTGGACGATCACGAGCGAACGGTTGCCCGTCAGCCGAGCGAGGCGCTGCAGCAGCGGCGCATGCCCAAACGCTTGCACCTGCCGCCCGCCGAGCAGGAACGGCGCGGCCCCGGCAGCGACGCTGGTCCGCGTCAGGAAGTCGCGGCGGCTCCACGCAGCGTGGTCGCGGTCGTGGGCGCGCCCATGCTCGAGGGCAATCGCGCGCTCGGCCGGCGTCGGAGGGGCAGGGTGGCTGTGGTGATCACACATGAAGTAGGTAGAACCGGTCAGGAAACGAGGATGGCCGTATGCTGCGCGCAAGGCGGCGGGCAGACGAAGCACCGCGGTGCCTCATTACGTCAGTTGAAACTCGGGGAGCGAAACGAGGTGGTTGAGGAGCGTCCGCAGGCGCTCGCGCGCGATCTCCGGCGTGGTCTGCAGCAGGAACGGCCACTCGTAGTAGGGCGCGCCGACGAGGAGCAGCTCGACGTGGTAGTCGCGGTCCTCGCCGCTGAAGTCGGCGGCGGGCAGAAGGAACGCTGGCAGGTCGTCGGCGATGGAGTAGACGTTCGTCGCGTCCGTGATCTGGTCGAGGAGCGGAAGCGGGTCGTACTCGTCGAAGGGGCCGCCGCCGAAGAGGGCGCGGCTCGAAACGAGCTGCCGCTCGGGGACGGTGCCGGTTGTGATCCACGTCCGGTAGCCAGTCCAGCCGGCCACGTTCGGCGGATTGAGTAGCTCCTGGCCGAGCGCGAACCCCAGCTCGCGGTAGGACGACCAGACCGCGTCCGAGGGCTGGATGTCCAGTTCCCGCACGAGCCCGACGAGGAACTCGCTCGGGTCCTTGATCCGCGCTCCGATAAACACCTCGTCGAAGAAGTGCGCGCTCGAGAGCAGGCGCTGCACGACGGGCGCGATCTGCCAACTCCCGGCGATCAGTTGGTCAGCGAGTTGGTTGACGATCGACTCGTTCGGGACGCCGTAGACGAACCACGCGTAGAGCTTGCGGCACAGGCGGCGGGCCGTTTCGAGTGCGCGCTGCGCAAAGATGAGGTCGAGGGCACCGGCGTAGTCCCACCGCCCGGTCTGCCCGAAGATCGTTTTCTGGCCGTCGTCGTGGCGCGCCGCGTCGAAGTAGGAGGAGAGCGTCGACTCGTTGACGCGCCAGCCGGTGAGCGCCCGCGCGAGTTCGGCGATGTCGTCCTGCGTGTAGTGCCCGATCCCCATCGTGAACAGCTCGCACAGCTCGCGGGCGTAGTTCTCGTTCGGATCGGCGGCCACGTTGTAGCGCCCGTCGAGGTAGATCAGCATCGCGGGCAGCGTGCCTACGCCGTCCAGGAGCGTGCGGAAGCTGCCGAGGGCGTGGGCGCGGAGGTGGGTGACGTACTGGTAGGCGTAGGGCGCGAGGCCGTAGACGTTCGACTCGGTGGCGAAGTGGTCGTGCCAGAAGAGGGTCATCTTCTCGCGGAGGCCGCCGGCGCGCATCTCGGCGTACCAGCCCTCCTGCCACTCGTAGAGCCAGTCGATGTTTTGGTTGCCGCTCGGGACCGAGTCGTACCACGGCGGCGTGTCGGGCAGCGGCCGGTCGAGCGCCTGCTGGACGAAGAAGGCGACGGCATCGGACGGGCTGCGAAAGAGCGCCTCGTTCAGGTCCGGCACGCCGACCCCGAAGGCGAGGCGGCGCAGGAGGTGAGAGGCCCTCCGCTCGTCCCAGGGTGCGGATGCGGACGGAACGAATGGTTCCAGCCCGCCCGCGACCGGCGGCGGCGCACCCGCAGCCGTCGCAGACGCCTCGGCCAACGCCGGCGATGCGGAAACGGTAGGTAGCGAAAGGAAACGGCGACGATTCATGCAGGCGTGCAGGCAATCCCAGAGGAAGCATTCGCCCGAGCGAGACCCGGGCTGAGTCCTGTTTCGGGTGCTGCCGCCCGGTAGAAAAGTCACGGTCTAATAGGCGGAGACTATCGCCAGCCAGCACGACACCCCGCAAGCGCTAAAGACCCCCGCGTTTCGAAATACCCGGCCCCCTTGAAGAAGTGACAGTAGATCAATACCTTGCTGCGTCGGAAGGGTAGCGTGCCCGCTGCGCTGTCTATCACCCACCTCAGCCCCTAACCTCCTATGTGGAACGAGTTCAAAGAGTTCGCCGTCAAGGGCAACGTCGTCGACATGGCCGTCGGCATCATCATCGGCGCAGCCTTCGGGACGATCGTCAAGGCCCTCGTCGATGGCATCCTCATGCCGCCGCTCGGCCTGCTCCTCGGCGACGTCGACTTCGCCAATATCTTTACCGTGCTGAAACAGGGCGACCCCGCCGGCCCTTACGCCACGCTCGAAGCGGCCACCGCCGCCGGCGCTGTCACGATGAGCTGGGGCGTGTTCATCAACACTGTCATCTCGTTCCTGATCGTCGCCTTCGCGGTATTCATCTTCGTCAAGTGGGTCAACAACCTCAAGCGCGAGGCCGAGGAAGAGGTCGCCGAGGAGCCGGCCGCGCCGGAACTGACCGCCGACCAGCAACTGCTGACCGAGATCCGAGACCTCCTCAAGCAGCCCGATACCGCCTGATCGTCCACGGTGGGGGCGACCGGCCGGTCACCCCTACGCGGTCCGCTTCATCCGATCTGGTCGAAGCCCGTGTAGGCGCGCAGCGCTTCGGGGATCGCGACCGAGCCGTCGGCCTGCTGGTTGTTTTCCAGGAGAGCAGCGACGATGCGGGGAAGAGCGAGGGCGCTCGCGTTGAGCGTGTGGACGAACTGTGGCTTGCCATTCTCGTCGCGGAACCGGATATTCGCCCGCCGCGCCTGGTAGGCCTCGATGTTGCTGACCGACGAGACTTCGAGCCAGCGCTCCTGGCCGGCGCTCCACACCTCGAGGTCGTACGTCTTGGTCTGGGTCATCCCCATGTCGCCGGTGGCGAGGACCAGGCGGCGGTAGGGAAGGCCGAGCGTCTGGACCGCGCGCTCGGCGACCTTGCGGAGCACCTCCAGTCGGTCATAGCTCTCGTCCGGGTGGCAGAACTCGACGAGTTCGACCTTGTCAAACTGGTGGAGCCGGTTGAGGCCGCGCACGTCCTTGCCGTAGCTCCCGGCCTCGCGCCGGAAGCACGGCGTGTAAGCCGTGTACCGGACCGGCAGGTCGGACGCGTCGAGGATTTCGCCCCGGCGGTAGTTGACGAGCGCGACCTCGGAGGTCGGGACGAGGAAGAGGCTGTCTAGCTCAACCTGGTACATCTGCCCTTCCTTGTCGGGAAGCTGGCCCGTCCCGATGCCGGAGGCTTCGTTGACGAGAAGCGGCGGCTGGACTTCGGTGTAGCCTGCCTCCGTGGCGAGGTTGAGGAAAAGCTGGATGAGTGCCCGTTGCAGGCGCGCGCCCCGGCCAACGTAGAACGGGAAGCCCGCGCCCGTCACCTTCGCCCCGCGCTCGAAGTCGACGATGGGACCGCTCGCGGTCCCGCCGTGCTGCTCGGCGAGCTCCCAGTGCGGCTTCGGCGCGAACTCGAAGGCGGGCTTGTCGCCGACCTCGGCGTCGATCACGTTCGCGTCCTCCCCGCCGACGGGAACGCTGGGGTGAGGGAGGTTGGGGATGTCGAGCAGGAGGCGGCGCTGCTCGTCTTCCAGCCGCCGAGGTTCGTCCTCCAGTTCCTTGACGCGCTCCTTCAACTCGCCCGTCCGCTGGATGAGGGCCTGCGCTTCGTCGCGCTTGCCGGCCCCCATGAGCTGACCGATCTGCTTCGACGAGGCGTTGAGTTCGGTCTGGGCCTCTTGCAGCTCGGTCTGGGCAGCGCGGCGCCGCTCGGCTACGTCGAGCACGCGGTCGACGCTGGCCGGGTCGCCGAGGTTTTTGTCGCGCATGGCTTGGCGGACGCGCTCGGGGTCGCCGCGGAGGGTCTGAAGGTCGAGCATGGCTGTTATTGCAAGGTAAAAAAAGAGACCGTCAAAATATCACCGCCCGCCGTGCGTCACGTTGATTTGCCGGCGCGGCTGCCGATGTTCACGCTACCTTTGTCTCTCCGCCTCCCGCCGACCCGATGCTCCTCCGCCTGTTCCTTCTGGCCCTCGCGCTCAGTGCAACCGGCTGCGACGACGAGAACCTCGAAAACGACCTCGTCGGCGTAGGGTGGGCGCTCCGCGAGATCGCGCTGCCGCCGGGCGACAGCACGGCGCTGGCACCGGCGTCGATTCGGTTCACGAGCGACACCGCCGTCGAGATCGAGTCCTGCAACCGGTGCGAGGGGCGCATCGGACGCGCCAGCAACGAACTCGACTTCAGCCTCCTGGGCTGCACCGAGCGGGCGTGCCCCAGCATGCTCGACCTCGGCCCGCGCCTCGGGGCTGCCGACCGTGTGGCCTTCTCGCTCTCCGACGACGGTCTCCTCCTCATCGCCGACCGCGACGACGCACTGAGCATCTTCCGCTTCGAGGCCGAGTGACAGTGGGACAGTGGGACAGTGGGACAGTGGGACAGTGGGACAGTGGACGAAAACCGATTAAGCTAGCAAGGCCGCCGCGCTCCGCGCCACCGTCTGACCGTCTACTGCGTTACCGGAATCCCGAGCCGCCGGCCGAAGTGGTCGAGCGCGTCGTCGAGCGCGCGCGGCTTGTAGCCGAGTTCGGTCTCGGCTTTGAGGATCAGCAGCCCGGTGCGGAGCGGGCGCGGTGCGTCCGGGTGCAGCACGTCGGTCGTCGTCGGGGTGAGGAGCGCCGGGTCGAGGTCGAACCGCTCGGCGAGGCGGCGGGCAAAGTCGAAGACCGAGATGATCTCGCGCCCGGCGAGGTGGTAGAGCCCGTTCTTGCCGAGGCGGACGGCGCGGGCGATCCCGTCGGCGAGGTCGGGGATGTAGGTCGGCGTGCGGAGCTGGTCGGTGCAGACCTCAGTCGGGACGCTGCGCTGGAGACGGTCGGTGAGCCAGAGGCCGAAGTTGGACCGGCGGAGCGCCGCGCCCGTCCCGAAGCCGAGCGCGGTGCGGACGACGGTCCAACGGCGGAGGCCGGCGGCGCGGACGGCGTTCTCGCTGGCCCACTTGGAGCGTCCGTAGAAGTTGATCGGGTCGGGCCGGCCGCGCTCGTCGTAGGGACCGGCGGTGCCGTCGAAGACGAAGTCGGTCGAGAGCTGGACGAGGCGGGCCCCGTGCGCCTTGCAGCGCTCGCCGAGCGCGGCCACGGCGTCGACGTTGACCGTCCAGCAGGCGTCGCGGTTGGCCTCGCCGTCCTCCACCTTCGTCACCGCCGCGCAGTTGATGACCACGCCCGGCGCGAAGTCCACGAACAGCCGCCGGACCGCCTCGGCGTCGGTGATGTCGAGTGGCGTGTAGCCGCACGAGCCGGCCGTGAAGCGCGGCCGGGGGTCGCGGCCCGTCGCTAGCAGGTCCACCTCGGGCTCGGCGCTGAGCCGCTCGACGAGCGCCTGCCCGACGAGGCCGTTGGCACCGGTGAGGAGGACGCGCTGGTAAAGGGGAGGCACGGGGGTGGGTAGCGTTGAGCCGGTTTCGAGAGAGTGCCTGGAGACGTGATGCGTGATTTCAGTATCCCACGTTTCGGCGGGTACCCTCGCCCATCACGCCTCGTGCACGACCGCCTCTCGAAGGTACGCTACGATCTCGGCCAGCGGCGTCCCCGGCGTGAAGACCTTGCCGACGCCCATCGCCTCCAGCTCAGGGATATCCTCGCCCGGGATCACCCCGCCGCCGATCACCACCACGTCGCCCATGCCTTCGGCCTCCAGCCCGTCGCGGAGCTTGCGGAAGACGGTCCCGTGCGCGCCTGAGAGGATCGAGACGCCGATCACGTCCACGTCCTCCTGCAGCGCCGCCGAGACGACCTGCTCCGGCGTCTTGCGCAGTCCGGTGTAGATCACCTCCATCCCCGCGTCGCGCAGCGCGGCGGCCACGACCTTCGCACCTCGGTCGTGCCCGTCGAGGCCGATCTTGGCCATGAGTACGCGGATCGGACGGGATTCCATTGGGTGATTGATTGAACCGGCGATTGGGTGAGTGGGGCAGCGGCGCCACGAGGCAAAACTACGGCACTCGCTTCACCTCCGTGACCACAGGAGCAAACGGCACCCACCCGGTCACGGATAGTAGCGCAGGCCGAGCGCGCCGCCGAGGTCGAAGTCGGTGTCCGGCGCGAGAGCGAGACGCGGGGTGAGCTGGCCGAAAATCTCGATGGGGCCGGTGTGAAATCCCAGTCCGGCGTTGAAGCTGAAGCCGACGCCGGTGTCCCGGTCGTCGGCGGCGCTGAGGAAGGCACCGGGGCCGTAGAAGTAGCGGAGGTCGGCCGCCGCGCCGGGGACGCGGCGCTCGCGCAGCAGCAGGTGCCCCTGTACGAAGAGACGGTCATCGTCGAGGTCCCACCCGGCGGCGAGGTCGAACGCGCTCGGGCCGGCCCCGAAGCGGAGCGCGAGGCCCGTCGGGTCGCCGACCTGCCCGCCGATGCCGAACTGCGCCGCAGCGGGCGCGGCACTAGCTGCGAGGAGGACGAGGAAGAAGAGTCGGATCACGTCTTGCGCTTCTGCTTTTTGGCGGCCGGGAAGAGGACGTTGTTCAGGATCAGCCGGTAGCCGGGCGAGTGCTTGTGGAGGGCGAGGTCCGTCGGCGGGTCGCCGACGAAGTGCTGGTAGTCCTCGGGGTCGTGGCCGCCGTAGAAGGCGAAGAAACCCTGCCCGAGCGGGCCGTAGAGGTAGCGCACCTCGCCGCGCCCCGGTGCCTCGGCGAGGACGACCACGCCGGGCTTGACGAGGTGCTTGCGGAAGTTGGTCGTCTGCCCCATGAAGCCCTTGACGGTGGCGACGTGGTTCTGGGTGAGCATCGTCGGGACGGGGTCCCACTTGGCGGAGAAGTCGAAGAGGGTGAAGTAGTCCACGGCCGGGTTGCGGAGCTGCGGCGGCGGCGTCACGTCGATGTCGGAGTGCTCGTACTCGAGGGCGTTGAAGCTCGGGCGGAAGTTCTGGAAGGCGAGCGTCCGCGAATAGTCGAGGCGGCCGGCGGCGTCGGGGTCGAACGTGTCGCCGTCGAGCTCCTGCGGGACGATGTCGAGCCCCCGGGCGGCGAGGGCGATGTCGAAGGTGTCGGTGCCGGAGCACATCGCGAAGAGGAAGCCGCCGCCCGCGACGTAGGCGCGGATCTTCTCGGCGACGGCGAGCTTGAGTTCGCTGACCTTACTGAACCCGTAGGCGCGGGCGCTGGCCTCGGCGTCGCGTACCTGCTCGCGGTACCACGCCGCGTTGCGGTAGGAGGCGAAGAACTTGCCGTACTGCCCGGTGAAGTCCTCGTGGTGGAGGTGCAGCCAGTCGTACTCGCTGAGCTTGTCGTCGAGCACGTCGGGGTCGTAGACGAGGTCGTACGGCACCTCGGCGTAGGTGAGGGCGAGCGTCACGGCGTCGTCCCAGGGGAGCGACTGCTTGGGCGCGTAGACGGCGATCTGCGGGGCCTTTTCCAGCCGCACCACGCTCGTGTTGGAGCCGGGACTCTCGACCTCGGCGATGACCTGCGCGGCCTGCCCGCCGCCGAGGGGCTCGAAGCTCACGCCGCGGATGCGGAGCTCCTGCTGGAGCACGTCCGTGCCCGCTGCGAGGAACGACCCGCCCCGGTAGTTCAGCAGCCACTCGACGCTCATCCCCCGGTCGAGCGCCCAGTAGACCGCGCCGTACGCTTTGAGATGGTCGCTCTGCCGCTCGTCCATTGGGATGAGGAGGTCCTGGCCGCTGGCCTGGACTGGGAGCAGCAGGAGCACGGCGAGGAGGTTGAGGAGTCGCATAGCGAGTTGGAGCGGTAAGAACAGGGAGAGCGGGAAGAAAGGGTCGGTCCTATTCCCGTTCGAGTAGAGCTTCGAGTTCGACAGTGCGGACGTGGCACTCGTCTTCGGTGACGCGGACGTTCTCGCGTCGCCAGGTCTGGTATCCAGCCTTGCTGATCGTGACGTCATAGCGCCCCGCGCGCTCCCACGCACCGAGCAGATCGAGGTCACCCGGCTCTGGGGGCACCTCGTCGTACGTGCCGAGCGTGTCGGCGAAGCCAGCGTCACGGGCGATGCCGAGAGCCTCGAAGGCGGCGGGTTCTCCGGTGTCGGCATCTCGCACCGAGACCCTCAACCCCGGTACGAACTCGCCAGTGCAGATGGGGTCACCGATGACAGCGTCGCATCCAGCGACGAGAAGCATGAGGAGCAGGACTAAGAAGATTCGCATGCGGCCAGCCGTAAAGTCTATGTCTCGTCATTCCCGCGAAGGCGGGAATCTACCGGTTTGGCTACGCTTCTGGATCCCCGCCTTCGCGGGGATGACTATTTGAAGCTAGACAGCGAGACCTCAATCTCCTAGTCCTCAAGTCCCTCAATCCTTCCGACAGGCTCATACTCCGTCTCCTCTCAAACGGCGGATGCGGGCGCGGGCTTCGGGGGCGAGGAGGGAGCCGGGGTAGCGGGCGAGGAGGTCGGCATAGCCGGCGATGGCGGCTTGCGGGTCGGCGAGGTCCCGTTCCTGGAGTTCGGCGGCGGTGAAGACGGCGTGGTCGGCGAGGTGGCTGTCCCCGAACTGGCCGGGGAAGGCGTCGAGCGCGTCGAGGGCCTCGTCGAAGCGGCCGAGGGCGCGGAGCAGGTCGGCGCGGAGGAAGTGGGCTTCGTCGGAGAGCTTGTGGCCGGGCGCGGCGGCGAGGAGGCTGTCCACGGCGTCGAGGGCGAGGGCGGGGCGCTGCTGGCGCTGGAGCAGCCGGGCGCGGGCAAACGCGCGGAGCGGGGCGTTTGTCGAGTCCGGCCCGGTGTTCTCGGAGACGAGCAGCTTGAGTTCGATGGCGTCGTTGGCGACGTCGGTGGCGGTGTTGCGGTTCATCGCCTGGGTGCGCAGCTTGGCCGTTTCGAACTGGCCCTCGTAGAACGCGAGCCGGGCGAGTTCGAGCCGCGCCCGCTCCGCCGCCTCGCCGATCCGCTCGCCCTCTTCCACGCCCGCGAACGCGGTGCGCGCTGCCACGAGGTCGTCGCGCAGAATCGCCACCTCGCCGAGATCGAGCCGGGCCTCGGCGGCGACCTCGCCGTCCGGGTAGCGGCGCAGGATGTCGCGCAGGAGCGCCTCGGCCTGGCCGTAGTCCCGGAGCACGTCTTTCTGCAGGCCCGCGAGGCGGCGGAGCGCGACCGGCTGGCTCGGGTGCGTCGGGTGCTCGCGGAGAAACTGCTCGTAGCGGGCGAGCGCGGCGTCGTAGTCGGTCGCCGGGATGCGGTTGCCGCCGGCGTCGAAGGCGCGCTCGCCGCCTGCCTCGGCGCGGCGCTCGTGGAGCAAGGCCGTGCCGAGGAGCGCGAACGGAGCCATCGGCCCGTCGGCGTGGCGGTCGAGGACGATCTGGTAGGCGGCGAGCGCTTCGTCGAAGGCCTCGGCGCTGAGGGCGGACTCAGCGAAGACGAAGAGGCTCTGGCCCTGCTCGCTGCGCAGCCGGTCGAGGGCGCGGACGGCGTCGAGCGCGGCGCCGAAGTCGCCGGTCTCGGCGTAGAGCCAGGCCGCGAGCTCGCGGTAGGGGAGGACGAGCGGCTCGCGCCGGATGAGCCGTTCGAGCGCGGCTGTGAACGCCGCGTCGGCCCCGTCCTGCTCCAACATCTGCCCGATGCGCGACTGCACGAAGCTGAGCCGCTGCGGGTCGCCGCCGAGGAGTGCGGCGTACTCCTCGAAGGCCTGCTCCTGCTTGCCCGTTCGGCCGTAGAGGTCGGCCAAGCGGATGCGGTAGCGCGCCGGGTCGCCGGTGCGGGCGCGGCCCTGGAGGAGCGTGGCGACGGCGTCGTCGTAGAGCCGTACGGTGATCTGCGCCGTGGCGACCTGCTGGTAGGTCGAGGCGCGCGCCGGGGCGGAGTCGAAGGCCGCTTGCCACGCGGCGGCGGCGGCCTCCGGGTCGTCGTTCAGGAAGTGCAGGCGGCCCTGCTCGGCGAGGAGGTTCGGGGTCGCGGCCGTCTGCTCCATGCGGCTCTCGATGAGCGCGAGTGCGTCGCCGTAGCGCTTGGCGGTGACGTAGGCCTCCTTGAGTTTGTCGTAGACCGGGAACGAGTTAGGCTCGGCGGCGAGGAGGTCCTCGAGCATCGCCAGGGCGCGGTCGGTCTGCCCGGCGCGGAGGTAGGCGTCGGCGAGCCGGAATTTGCCCTGCTCCTCACCGCCCCGGCGCTGGATCGTCCATCCGTTGTTTTGCTGCGCGAGCGCGGGGAGAACCGGCGTGGCAAGCAGCGCGACGAAGAGAGCGGTAAAAAAGCGAACGTGCATGGTGAGCCGGGAGCGCGGCGTTGTGGTATGGAGCCTCAACGCGTATGTTTCGCCGCTTGTTGTTTCTCAGCGCCGCGCGCCCGCACTCTCGGTGCCCGACCCTCGACACCCGCCGCTTCCCATGCTGCCTCGCCTCGACGCGCCCGTCCGGCTGCCCGCTGCCGGCCCCCGCGGCCTCGCCATCCTCGGCTCCACCGGCTCGATCGGCACGCAGACGCTGGAGGTCGTCCGCCTCTTCCCCGAGCGGTTCCGCGTGGTCGCGCTCTCTGCCCACACCAACGCCGACCTCCTGGCCGAGCAGGCGCGGGCGTTCCGGCCGCAGTTCGTCGCCCTCCGCGACGCGGCGCGGGCCCCCGGCCTCCGCGATGCCCTCGCCGGGACCGGCGTCGAGGTGCTGACGGGCGACGAGGGGATGGAGGCCGTCGGGCGAGCAGGCGAGGCCGACACGGTCGTCTCGGCCGTCGTCGGGTTCGCGGGGATGCGGCCTACGCTGGCCGCGATCCGGGCTGGGAAGCGGATCGCCCTCGCCAACAAGGAGACGCTCGTTGTGGCCGGCGAGCTGGTGCGCGACCTCGCGGCGCGGCACGACACGGCCGTGCTGCCGGTCGACAGCGAGCACTCGGCGCTCTTCCAGTGCCTCGTCGGCGAGCCGCCGGGGTCGGTCGAGACGCTCACGCTGACGGCCTCGGGCGGGCCGTTCCGCACGCGCCCAGCCGGGACGTTCGAGGCGATCACGAAGGCGGAAGCGCTCGACCATCCCAACTGGGACATGGGGGCCAAGATCACGATCGACTCGGCCACGCTAATGAACAAGGGTCTGGAGGTGATCGAGGCGCGGTGGATGTTCGACCTCGGGCCAGAGCAGATCCGCGTCCTCGTCCACCCGCAGTCGATTATCCATTCCTTCGTCACCTTCAACGACGGCTCAGCGAAGGCGCAGCTCGGCGTGCCCGACATGCGCGTCCCGATCCAGTACGCCCTCTCGTTCCCCGACCGCTGGCCCGCCCCGCACCCCCGCATCGACTGGTCCGACCTCGCCCGGCTCGATTTCGAGGAGCCGGACCTCGCCCGCTTCCCGTGCCTCCGCCTCGCCTTCGACGCGCTCGACGCGGGCGGCACCGCGCCCGCTGTGCTCAACGCCGCCAACGAAGTCGCCGTCGCCCTCTTCCTGGAGGAGCAGATCGGCTTCACCGACATCCCCCGCCTCGTCGAAGCCGCCCTCGAACAGGCAGGCACCAGCCGGCCGGACTCGCTCGGCGCGCTCGAGGCCGTAGACCGCGAGGCCCGCGCCCGCGTGCGGGAACTCCACGGAAGCCTCACGGTCTAGCCGGAGCCTCGGGTACGCTCGCCGGTTGGCTGCCCGTTGGCACACGGCAGCACCTGACCACTGACCAAGACCCCGCCGATGGACCTCGTCGTCACCATTTTCCAGTACATCTTCTGGGTCGGCCTCGCGCTCGGCATCCTCGTCTTCATCCACGAGCTGGGCCACTTCCTCGCAGCTAAGCTCTTCAAGATGCGGGTCGAGCAGTTCTCGATCGGCTTTCCGCCGCGCATCGTCAGCAAGACCGTCGGCGAGACCGAGTACCGGATCGGAGCCGTGCCGCTCGGCGGCTACGTCAAGATCTCCGGGATGGTGGACGAGTCGATGGACACCGACTTCGCCGACCGCGAGCCGGAGCCGTGGGAGTTCCGCGCCAAGCCGGTGTGGCAGCGGATCGTGGTCATCATCGCCGGCGTCGTCTTCAACATCGTCCTGGCCTTCGCCATCTTCATCGGGATCAAGTGGGGCTACGGCGAGACCTACATCCCGAACGACAACGTCGAGGCGATCTACGTCCAGGACGGCTCGCTCGCGGCCGAGATCGGGCTCGAGACGGGCGACCGGCTCGTGGCCGTCAACGGTGACCCGGTGGAGGCGTTCAACCCGACGGGCGGGATCGAAGCCCTCGCAGCCGACCGGGCGACCTTCACCGTCGAGCGCGCAGGCGAGCCCGTGACCGTGACGGCCCCCGAGGACTTCGCCTCGCGCCTCAACGCGGCGAAGGGCCGGTTCGGGGTGACCGCGCTCCCTGCGCTCGTCGGCGACGTGGTCCCGGGCGGCCCCGCCGCCGAGGCCGGGCTCCAGCGCGGCGACCGCATCCTCACCATCGGCGACGAGTCCGTCGCGTTCTGGGAGCAGATGGCCGACCTGATCCAGCGGACGGAGGGCCAGCCCGTCGCCGTCCGCTGGGCTCGTCCCGACTCGCTCGCCGCCGAGGACGCGGACCTAGAGCCGGTCGAGTCGCGGGCAGGGGAGGCCATCTACGAAGCGCCGCTGACGCCCAACCGCACCGACGGCCAGGACGGCGGGCCAGAGCGGTTCGTGCTCGGCGTGTACCCCCCGGGCGGCGAGATGCTGGAGGCGGTCTTCGGGCTCCGGCAGCGGAGCTACGGGCTCGGCGAGGCCGTCGTGGCGGGCAGCGCCGAGGCGTGGAACTGGATCTCGCTCTACGGCCGCCTCATCAGCCGCCTCTTCACCGGCAAGGACGACGTGCGCGAGAGCGTCGGCGGCCCGGTGATGATCGCCCAGGCCACCAAGCAGGCCGCCGATGCCGGCATGGAGCAGTTCTGGTTTCTCGTCGCCAACCTTTCGATCGCGCTCGCCGTGTTCAACATCCTGCCAATCCCGGTGCTCGACGGCGGGCACCTGGTGTTCTTGCTCTACGAGGGCATCACCCGCCGAGAACCCTCGGTCCGGGTCCGAGTGGTGGTGCAGCAGATTGGTTTCGTGCTGCTGCTGGCGTTCATGGCGTTCGTGATCTTCAATGACTTCACGCGGCTCTAGGGGGTGGCGTGGACGTTGCCGCAGCAGCAGGCGCTCGAGGCGCGGCAGTAACAGGTTAATAATACCAGTTCTTCAGGATAGTGTCTCACCTACACGAGGTCGTCCCCGCGCAGGCGGGGACCCATGCACTCCCCTGTGTGAAGCGCCGCCGCCTGATGGATGCCCGCCTGCGCGGGCATGACATGAGAGTGAGGCAACAATCCTCAGAGGCGGTATAATGTTCTCGGGGTAGCGCGGTCTACCATCGTGAGATAGCGGGCCGCACGTTGTGAGACACCGCGCGGGGAACAGCCGTTTTCTGCTGAGAAAGCGGACGTTGGGGCGGCGCGTGTAACGTTGCTGCGACAATGCAGCCCGTCAATGAGGTCGGGGGTGCGTTGGGTGGACTTCTGGTAGAGCAGGGCTTCGCAGCACGCTTACATCAACCCTTTACGAGGTACCTCTTCATGAAGACCTACAGCGCACCCAAGCTCACCGAGTACGGCGACGTGGCCGCGATCACGGCGACGCTGGGCGACCCCTTCACGGGCGACCAGTCGTTCGACGTGGACGGCAACGTGATCGAGGAAGGGCTCAACTCGATCAACCAGTGCCCGACCACTGAGTTTGAACTCTGCGAGTTCAACGACGGCGGCAAGCCGTAGTGTGCACGCAGCCTCCAGATGTGACGCGGGCTCCGGGGACCACCCTCGGAGCCCGCGTTGCGTGGGGACGAGCGGGTCCATAAAAATCGTGTGAGCAGGTGGGCCGCTCTTGCTCCGGTTCGGTCGGGAGGGGTATACTACGCAGTCGCTTTAGTCGTCTTCGGGCCGCGCAGCAAGGTGCCCGAGCCGGTCCGGTAGTTCAGTTGGTTAGAACGCCGGCCTGTCACGCCGGAGGTCGCGGGTTCGAGTCCCGTCCGGACCGCCCAGGCTAGAGCGTAGGTGCCTGTGTGGCAGGCACTCCAGGGAACAGCCGAAGCGCCTTGCGGAAGGATCACGCAAGGCGCTTCGGCTTTTTTGCTCTGTGCCGACATGTCCCGTAAGACCGCCTCATGGCTGTATTTGATATTTATAGGCCTGAGACGTAGCGAAAATAGGACCCTATAGAAAAAAAATTTACCGGAATGACCCTCTAGGCCCCAAAATTTCGAATAGTAGGTAGCGGGGTGCTCGGGGCAAGCAGTGTGGCCGTGGATGCGGGAACGAGACTTCGAGGCTTCCGCTTTTTCCTTCATACACCCAGACCCCCTTCAACCCATGAAGACGTTCTATCTCTTCATCGTTGCCGCAGCGTTCGCGTTCGCGGCGGCCCCCGGCGCGCAGGCACAGACCGGGACGTTCTGCTTCTCCGACAACTTCGGCTACCAGTGGGAGGTGGTCGTCAACAACAACGCCACCGACCTCATTGTCGGCGAGGCGTCGGTGGGCGACTTCAACGGCCAGCTGTATGCCTCCGTTGGCGGTCGCGGGCAGGCCAGCTCGACGATTCGGCACCACAACCTGACAGCGATCAACCCTGACCTCGCCGATGACCCCGGAGACACCGACGGCAACGGCAACGTGGACTGGTTCACCTACAACGGTACGGTGACGGGCGGCTCGTTCCCGTTCACCTTCAGCGGCGACTGGACCAACAGCATCGGCTCGACGGGCACCTTCAGCGGCCCACTCGTGCAGGGCCCGTGCCCGTTCGCGCGCCAGGCGGAGCCTGTCCCCGGCGGCCCGGCGTCGGCTCCGGCAACGCTCACCAGCGACCGCTAGGAAGCTCCGCCGTCTAGCTCGCAACCTCTTTTACCTCAACTTCCCGTACTCATGAAAACGTTTTACCTCTTCCTGTTCGCTGCCGCGTTCGCCCTCGCGGGCACGAGCGCCACAGCGCAGACCGGCACCTTCTGCTTCGTCGACAACTTCAACTACCAGTGGGAGATCGTCGTCAACAACAACGCGACTGACCTCATCGTGGGCACTATCGACAATGTCTACGCTGCTGGTGGAGTCGTTGCCGGCGGTCGTGGGCAGAGCAACACAACGATCCGGCACCACGTCCTGACGGCGATCAACCTCGACGCGTCGCAGGGCGGAACGGACTGGTTCGTGTACAACGGAAACGTCGCGGGTGGGTCGTTCCCGTTCACCTACAGCGGCGACTGGGTCAGCAGCGCCGGCACTACGGGCGGCTTCACCGGCTCGCTTACGTCGGGGCCGTGCCCGCTGGCGCGTCCAGGTGAGCCGGTGCCCAACGGCCCGGCTACGGCCGGCATGACGGAGGCGTCCCGCCTCGAAGCCGCCGCCACGGCCGAAGCGCTCGGTGTCTCGGTCTACCCGAACCCGACGCCCGACGAAGCACGCATCAGCTACACCCTCGATGAGGCCACCGACGTGCGCCTCGTCATCTACGACATGCGCGGCCGTCAGATCGCCACGCTCGCCGAAGGCACGCAGGAGGCCGGCGTGCACACAGCGACGTTCGACGCGCGGGACCTCGCCTCGGGTGTCTACGTGTGGCAGCTCCGGGCCGGCACGCAGCTGACCTCGGGCCAGCTCAGCCTGACGCGCTAGACGCAGCACCGAAGGCGTCGAAGCCTGGAGCGGCGGTTGGGGACCTCCCCGGCCGCCGCTTTCCCGTGGTGTGCTCGTTCGCGGAGCAGCTCAGCGCTGGCCCCAGGAGAGCTTGTCGCGGATCGTCTGGAAGTAGCCCCGCCCTGGCAGCCGGACGAGCCGGACGCGGTGAGCGGCCTGGCGCACGGTGATCTCGACGCCGCCCTCGCCGGCCTCGGGGCACTCGATGAGGTCGCTCGTGCCGTCGTGGGCGAGGAGGAACGACGCGGCGCGGGAGGTGACGCGGAGGGTGACCTCGACGCGGCCGGGGAAAACGATGGGCCGTGTGGTGAGCGTGTGCGGGGCAATCGGGGTGAGGACGAGCGCGCCGGAGTCGGGTGCGAGGAGCGGGCCGCCCGCGGCGAGCGAGTAGGCCGTCGAGCCGGTCGGCGTGGCGACGATGAGGCCGTCGGCCCAGTAGTCGTTGAGGTAGTAGCCGTCGACGTGGACCTGCACGTCGATCATCGAGGCAGAGCCGCTCTTGGCGACGACGAAGTCGTTGAGCGCCCAGCGCGGCGGGTCCGCCCGGCCGTCGACCGTCGCTTCCAGCACCTCGCGCTCCTCGACCTCGTGCAGCCCGGCCTCGATCTGCCGGATGGCCTGCTCGGCCTCCGCCACCTCGGCGCTCGTCAGAAACCCGAGCCGCCCGATGTTGACCCCGAGGACCGGCGTCTCGCGCGTGCCAATCTGGTGGGCCGCATTGAGCAGCGTCCCGTCGCCCCCGAACGAGAGGACGAGGTCAGAGGTCTCGGCGAGGTCGTCGGTGCGGCACGCCCCGGCGGTGGCTGAGGCGATCAGGCCGCGCTCGGCGAGGCCGGCTGCGACGCGCCGGTCGAGGCAGAAGGGGAGGCCCTCGCTCTGGAGCCAGCGGATCAGGTCGGCAGCGGGCTGCCAGAGCTTCTCCTTGTTCGTGTTGCCGGTGATGCCATAGACCATGAGAGGCGGAAGTCCGGGGTCGAGAGTCGGGAGCCGAAGATAGGCAGCAGGCGGCTCTGGTTCGGCAGCCCCTCGCTAGATGCGGGAGGCGGCTGACCGATGATAATGAGGTCCGCGGCCGGGCGACTTGACCTCTTCGTGACGTCCCTTGATGCG
This sequence comes from Bacteroidota bacterium, assembly GCA_038746285.1. NCBI lineage: Bacteria > Pseudomonadati > Bacteroidota > Bacteroidota bacterium. The sequence goes on along the minus strand of JBCDKT010000010.1, from coordinate 62,409 downwards.
TTCGTGATACCCTAAGGAGGTGCGCTGGTGTATGTTAGGCTAAAGACAGTATGCTCCGCAGAAGCATCACCCACCGCGCGTTGCCTGCTTATGGACCTCGTCATCATCGGGAACGGAATCGCCGGAATCACTGCGGCGCGCCATGTGCGCAAGCTGGACGCCGGGGCCCGGATCACGGTCATCTCCGCCGAGACCGACCACTTCTACTCGCGCACGGCGCTCATGTACATCTACATGGGCGACATGACCTACACCCACACTAAGCCCTACGAAGACGGGTTCTGGAAAAAGAACCGGATCGACCTGCTCCGCGACTACGTCGAGCGGGTCGATACCGACGCTAGGTGCCTGCATCTCCGGTCCGGCGGCACGCTGCGCTTCGACAAGCTGCTCCTGGCGACGGGTTCGGTGCCGCGCTTCGCGGGCTGGCCGGGCGAGGACGCGCGCGGCGTGCAGGGCTTCTACAGCATGCAGGACCTCGACCGGATGGAGGCCGACACGGCCGGGGTGCAGCACGCGGTTGTGGTCGGCGGCGGGCTGATCGGCGTCGAACTGGCGGAGATGCTCCACACGCGCGAGATCGGCGTGACGCTGCTCGTACGCAGCGACTGGTACCTCCCGGCGGCGCTTCCCGAAGAGGAAGGGCGGATGGTGAACGACCACATCCGCGCGCGCGGGATCGACCTCCGGCTGAAGACCGAACTGGCCGAGGTGCTGACGGACGACGCGGGCCGCGTCCGCGCCGTGCGCACCAATCACGGCGACGAGGTCGGGGCGCAGTGGGTCGGCATCGCGATCGGCGTGGCCCCGAACATCAGGTTTCTCGAAGGCTCCGGGATCGAGACTGACCGGGGCATCCTCGTCGACCGGTACATGGAGACGAACGTGCCGGGCGTGTTCGCCGCCGGCGACTGCGCACAGCACCGGACGCCGCCGCCCGAGCGGCCGCCGCTCGAACCGCTGTGGTACGCGGGCCGCGAGCAGGGCGCGACGGCCGCCTTCGGGATCACGGACCGGGTGCGGCCTTACGCGCCGGGCGTGTTCTTCAACTCGGCCAAGTTCTTCGACCTCGAGTGGCAGGTCTACGGCCGCCTCCAGACCACGCTCCCCGAGCACGAGCGCACGCTCTACTGGCAGCACCCGACGGCCGAGAAGGCGATTCGCCTCAACTACGCCTTCGCCGCCGACACGTCGGGCGACGGGGCCGCGGTGCCCCGGCTCACGGCCGTCAACGTGATGGGCATCCGCTACCGCCACGACGTGTGCACTCACTGGATCACCGAGGGGACCGGCATCGAGACCGTGCTTCAGAACCTCGGCGCGGCCAACTTCGACCCGGAGTTCACCCCGCAGCACGAGGCCGACTTCGTCGCGCAGTATAACCGCCAGACGGGCCGCTCGCTCACGCTCAAGCGCCGGCGCGGCTGGCGGCAGCGGCTGGACGTGCTGGCCGGCTCGTAGCGGCAGGCGCAGGACATGCAACCGAGATGCTCATGACGACCCAAACCCTAGACCGACCGCGCGCCGAACGGACCGCCCAGGCCCCGTTCCCGCTGAGCGCCGACCGGCCCTCGTTCGACCAGGTGCCGACCTACGACCCGTCGCTGTCGCTAACGGGAAACCCGGCCTACCACCCGTCAGCTGGGCAGAAGGTGGCCCTCGCGGCGGTCGGCCTCGCGGCGCTCGCGTGCCTGGCCGGGTGGGCGAGTGGGACCGGCTTCAGCGGCCTGCTGATGGCGGTCGTCGTGCTCGGGTTCGGCGGCGGTGGGGTGGCCTACGCGTGGCTGACGTATGGCCGTGGGCATGCGGGCACCCACAACCACGGCATCATGTTCAGCGCGCAGCAGGCGCGCGGCCACGCCGGCTGGCTCTGGGGGATTCTCCTGACCGGCCTCTACGTGCTCGTCTACTGGTTCCCGCAGTACCTCGCCGGCCTCGTGGCCGTCTTCGACCCCATCTCGAACCTGCTCGGCTACCCGGAGGGTTCGCGGCAGTGGGTGATGTACGGCTCGTTCTACACCCTCGCCGTGGCGACGATGGGCGTCCGGGCGATGCTGAAGTACCGCCACGTCCGCTACCAGCGGATCCGCACGGCGAGCGTGATGTTCTGCCAGCTCGTCTTCGGGTACTCGCTCCCGTACCTCCTCGTGTTCTTCGGCCAGCCGGAGCTGTACCTGCACTACTTCTGGCCGCTCGACTACGACGGCCTCTGGCCCGACACGTTCGGGTGGATGCCGCTGGCGGCGCTCATCTTCGGCGCAGCCATGATTTTCATCGGCACGCCCGTCCTGACGTACTTCTTCGGCAAGCGGTGGTACTGCTCCTGGGTGTGCGGCTGCGGCGGCCTCGCCGAGACCGCCGGCGACCCCTACCGGCACCTCTCCGACAAGAGCCTCCGCGCCTGGCGCATCGAGCGCTGGATGATCCACGGCGTGCTCGCGTTCATCGTCCTGACGACGCTCATCCTGTGGGCGAATGCGCAGTGGGGCGTGCTCGGGCCCGTCGCCGAGGGCTTCAAGAAGTGGTACGTGTTCTTCATCGGGCTGATGTTCGCCGGCGTGATCGGGGTCGGGTTCTACCCGGTTTTCGGGAGCCGGGTGTGGTGCCGGTTCGGGTGCCCGATGGCGGCGATCTTGGGCTTGCAGCAGCGGTTCTTCTCGCGCTTCCGCATCACCACCAACGGCAGCCAGTGCATCTCGTGCGGCAACTGCTCGACCTACTGCGAGATGGGGATCGACGTGCGGTGGTACGCGCAGCGCGGGCAGAACATCGTCCGGGCGAGCTGTGTCGGGTGCGGCGTCTGCTCGGCGGTGTGCCCGCGCGGCGTACTCAGCCTGGAGAGCGGCCCGCTCACGGCGCGCTTCGGAACGCCGCAGAACAACCTGATCGAAGACCTCGACATCCTCGACGCGTCCTAGAAGGCGGATCTCTGAGCACGCTTGGGTCGTGGAAGTCGTCCACATCGACGCTCGCTGCCATGTCCGCGCTCGCCCTTCTCGCCGTGCTTCTCTTCGCTGCTGCTCCTGACCCGTCCGATGAACCGCAGCCCAGCCCCGACCTCTCGCCCGAAGAGGTCGTCCGCCTGCAGGTCGAGGCGCTGCAGCACAACGACGAGCCGCACCCCGACGCGGGCATCGAGGCGGCGTTCCGCTTCGCGTCGCCCGCCAACCGCCGCGCCACCGGCCCCATCGGGCGGTTCGCCGCGATGGTGAAAGGACCGGCGTACGGCGCCATGCTCGGCTTCGACCGCGCGGAGTACGGCGAGATGCGGGTGGAGGAAGACCAAGCCGCGCAGCGCGTCACGCTCGTGCAGCCCGACGGGCGGCGGGTGAGCTACGTATTCGGCCTCTCGAAGCAGAGCGGCGGTGACTACGATGAGTGCTGGATGACGGACAGCGTGATGCGCGAGACGGAGATGCCGCGCACCAACGGACTGCGACGGATCTGAGGTAAGCGTTGCGGCGTGCCGGGCGGCGTAGCCATCGGGGCGTCACCCGCCAACGTCCCGTGCTGCCGTGTCACGCGTCTGGAGCGCCGCCGTCCTCGGTGTCGCGGCGCGCTCCCCACCGAGATCGAAACCCTCACCGAGCCGAACCTGCCGAAGCGGACAGTGCTCAGCCTGGAGAGCAGCCCGCTCACGGCGCGCTCCGGGACCCCGCAGAACAACCCGACCGAAGACCTCGACATCCTCGACGCGCAGGCAGGAGAACGCTGAGACCTAACCGAGTCCATAACATGCTCTCAGGCTGTCTGGGCCGAGCCCAAACGAATGCAGGCCCCGAAGCGTCTGCCTCGGAGCCTGCAGTGCCGACGGTCCGGTCGCGAGGACCGGACGTGTCTACGGCTTGCCGCCGTCGTTGAACTCGCAGAGTTCAAACTCAGTGGTCGGGCACTGGTTGATCGAGTTGAGTCCTTCCTCGATCACGTTGCCGTCCACGTCGAACGACTGGTCGCCCGTGAAGGGGTCGCCCAGCGTCGCCGTGATCGCGGCCACGTCGCCGTAGTCGGTGACGGAGGGTGCCATGTACTTCTTCATAGGATCACCTAGTTGGGATGAACGGAAACAGACCTGACGGTATCATCGGTCCCTGAGCAGTAGAGCGCCTGCTGAGGTACCGACGCGGGCTCTCTAGTAGAATAAGTATAAGAGTAGGCCGGCGTGGGGTGGGCTCAAATGAGGAACTATCGACGTGCGCCTGTGGGCTTTTTGACTATGGGGGTTTCCACTATGATTTCAATGTGTGTAGGTTTGTTTGTTCAGCCTCAGGACGTTTGCCTGGCCTGGCGGGCGGCGTCCCGGAGCGCGTCGGCGGAGATGTCGTAGTGGCTGGCATGGTAGACCACCTCGCCGCCCGAGATGAGGAGTGCCTGAGGGGTCTCGTGCTGCACATCTAGCCGCTCGGCGATCTCGTTCGAGAGCTCGCGGACATACTGGACGACGAGGCCGTAGAGCGGCGGATCGTCGTCGCCTTCTAGCTTGACGAACTCTTTCTGGCCGCCGGCCGAGATCGGGCACGAAATGGAGTGCTTCAGCAGGGCGACGGGCTGTTCGTGCGAGGCGTCGAGGAGCGCGTCGAAGTCAGCGGGGACGTGGAGTTCTTTGACCTTAGCCATGAGGCGACGGGAGGTGAAGGGGAAGAAAGGCATCGCGCTTCTCAACTCGCCCGCCCCGGCAAGGTTGCAGGGACGAGAGGGAATGGGAGGAATGGGAGGAATGGGAGGAATGGGAGGAATGGGAGGAATGGGAGGAATGGGAATAAAAACCGGAAAAGTTAACGAGACCCTCGCGCTTCGCGCCTACCTTCCGTCCTCCGTCTCACCGTCCTCCGTCTCACCGTCCTCTGTCTCATGCCCGATACCCTCGCGCCCTCGGCCGGCGCCGAAGCCGTCCGCTGGAACCTCGCCGACCTCTACGCTGACACCGACGCGCTCGGCGCGGACCTCGACCGGTCCGATGCTGAGGCCAACGCCTTCGCCGAGCGCTACCGGGGGCGCGTCGCCGACCTCGGTGCGGCCGCGCTGGCCGGAGCGATGGAGGCGCTCGAAGCGGTCCACGAACGGCTTGGGCGCGCCTACACCTACGCCTACCTGAACTGGTCCACGGACACCGAGGACGCCGAGCGTGGGGCGCTGCTCCAGCGCGTGCGGGAGCGCTACACGCAGGCCGGCCAGCGACTCATCTTCTTCGACGTCGAGTGGGCGGGGCTGGACGAAGACCGGGCGAAGCGCCTCGTCGAAAACCCGGCGCTGGCGCGCTACCGGCACCACCTCGACCTCCTCCACCTGCGCCGCGCGCACGTCCTCTCCGAGGGCGAGGAGCGGGTGCTTTCCGAGAAATCGGTGACGGGCCGGGCCGCGTGGAACCGGTTCTTCGACGAGACGCTCGGCGCGGCGCGCTTCGAGCTCCGCGGCGAGACGCTCACCGAGCAGGTCGTCCTCTCGAAACTCCACGACGCCGACCGCAGCCTCCGCCGCGACGCCGCGCTGGCGCTCACCGGCGGACTGGCCGACCTCAGCCGGCCGCTCACCTACGTCTTCAACACGGTCCTGGCCGACAAGGCCTCGACCGACCGGCTGCGCGGCTACGAGCACTGGATCGCCGCGCGCAACCTCGACAACGAGATCGCCGACGCTTCGGTCGAGGCGCTCGTCGACGCCGTCACGAGCCGGTACGACCTCTCGGAGCGGTTCTACAGCCTCAAGCGGCGGCTCCTCGGGCTCCGCGAGATGATGGACTACGACCGCTACGCGCCCATCGGCGAGGCCGACCGGCACGTTGCCTGGGACGAGGCGCGCGACACCGTCCTCGACGCCTACGCAGCGTTCCACCCGGAGATGGGGACCATCACCGAGCGGTTCTTCGACGGGCGCTGGATCGACGCGCCGGTGGCGGAGGGCAAGCGCGGCGGCGCCTTCAGCCACGGGGCCGTCCCGAGCGTGCACCCATACATCCTGATGAACTTCACCGGCAAGGTCCGCGACGTGCAGACGCTCGCCCACGAACTCGGCCACGGCGTCCACCAGTACCTCGCCCGCGAGCAGGGCGTCTTCCACGCCGACACGCCGCTAACGACCGCCGAGACCGCCTCGGTCTTCGGCGAGATGCTGGTCTTCCAGCGCCTTCTCGGGGCCGAGACGGACCCTCAGGCACGCCTCGCAATGCTCGTCCAGAAGATCGACGACTCGATGGCGACGGTCTTCCGGCAGGTCACGATGAACCGCTTCGAAGAGGCGGTCCACACCCACCGGCGCGAGCAGGGTGAGCTGACGGCGGACGACTTCGCCGAGCACTGGATGACCACGCAGCGGCGGATGTACGGCGAGACCGTGACGCTCGGCGAGCACTACCGGCGCTGGTGGAGCTACATCCCGCACTTCGTCCACACGCCGGGCTACGTCTACGCTTACGCCTTCGGCGAACTCCTCGTGCTCGCGCTCTACGCCCGCTACCGCGACGGTCAAGATGGTTTTGCCGACGCCTACCTCGGCCTGCTCCGGGCCGGCGGCTCGGACTGGCCGCACGTCCTCGTCGGGCGGCTCGGCATCGACCTGCAGGACCCGGCCTTCTGGCAGCAGGGGCTCGGGGCCATCGAGACGCTGATCGACGAGGCGGAGGCCGCAGCGAGCAAAATCGCAGATCGCTAGAACGTGCTATGGACTTCAGCGCAGCAGCAAGCGCTCTAGAGGCGGCAGCAAGTGCGGAGACCGCCGACGACGGACCGCAGACGGCGGGAAACGGCTCGACCCAGCGGTCTGTGGTCAGCCGTCTGCGGTCTTCGGCCTGGCAGAAGACGTCGTGAGCGCAACCGGTCCGTGGCATCCTCTGGGAAAAAACGTCAGAAAAGGGGGTTGCGGCTCGCTGCATAATGTCCTATGCTTGCACCGTCGCTCACCCTGGACTGACCCCGCACCGCGTTGCTAGACGACACCACCCCGCCGCCCGCGCCGATCGCCGAGCGCTCCGCCTTCTGGGACGCCCGCTTCGGCAGCGAAGTCTACACCTACGGCACCCGCCCCAACACGTTCATCGCCGCCGAGACCCCCCGCTTCCCGGCCGGGGCCGACCTCCTGGACCTCGGCTGCGGCGAGGGCCGGAACGCCGTCTGGCTGGCCGGGCAGGGCTTCGGCGTGACCGCCATCGACTACGCCGAGGCCGGCCTCGAGAAGACCCGCGCCCTCGCCGCCGAGCGCGGCGTGACGGTCGCCACCGAGCACGCCGACCTCGGCTTCTGGATGCCGAAGCGGCAGTGGGACGGCGTGGTCTGCACCTTCGTCCACCTCCGGATGAGCGAGCGGCTCCGGCTCTTTACCGCCATCCAGGCCGCGCTCAAGCCCGGCGCGCTCCTCGTCGCCGAGTGGTTCCGCCCCGAGCAGCGCACCGACGGCTACACCTCGGGCGGCCCGCCCACGCTCGACCTGATGGTGAAGCCGCGCGAACTCCGGCAGCACTTCATCTGGGGCGACATCCTCCTGTGCGAGCCGACGGACGTGACGCTCAACGAAGGCCCGTTCCACCAGGGCCCGGCCGCCACCGTCCGCTTCATCTTCCGCAAGGGCGAAGTGTAGCGCGTCCGGCTCCGGCCACGCGACAGGTCCGGTCACTCGACAGGGTCGTAGCCCATCCCAAGCCTCCCGACGCTCCAGATGCGGACGGCGACCTGGGTGGCAAACTCCGACGCGTTCGAGAGCAGGGCCGATGCCCGGGCCGGGAAGCGCACCGTCTCCTGCTCATCCGGTTCGAGCACTGCGAGGTCGGACACCTCGCCGCCTGCCGAGCGGCTGCGGACGGTGATCGGCCCCGGACCGAGGTTCTGGACCTGGACGCGGAAGGCACTGCCGCTGCCGCCCCCGAGGACGAACTGCTCGCCGGGCTCGATGTTGACGGTCGAGTTGGTGGCCCCGCAGCCGGTGAGGGCGAGGGCGGCAGCGCACCAGAGTGCGAGGAGTCGGGTGGCCGCGAGGGGTTGGCGAGCGAAGAGGTAGGTCATCATGCAGTTCCTCCGATGAGAGCGGACGAGCGGCGCGCCCCGAGCCGGGAGGCCACGAGGTGGTCGAGGCTGAAGCGCCCCGGCCCGGTCAGGAGCAGCGTCGTCGTCATGACGAGAAAGGTGGTCGCCATCAGCCCGTCCATGCTGACGTCACCGCCGTGGTGGACGAACGCCGCTACGAACAGGACGATGGCGTTGAGTAGCGCTGCCGGCCGCGCCGCCAGCCCGGCGACGAGCAGGATGCCGCCGACGAACTCCGACAGGACCGCCGCCCAGGCGAAGAACGCCGGGAACGGAAACCCCATCTCGGCCACGTCGGAGACAAACCACGCCTGGGGCCCCCAGACGCCGTCCCGCGGCAGCACCTTCTCGAAGATGAGCGCCAGCGCGAGGCCGGTCGCGACGCGGAGCAGTGCGATGCCGAGATCGGTCGGCAGGGAATGGGTCTGAGCCCTGGAAAAGACGAAGTCGAGAAAACGGCGCATGGCAGCAGAGGTCGGATGAGACGTGCCGCAAAAAACCGCCTCTAGCTGCCTCGGTGCGCCTCAGGGAATCTTCGGGACTCGGAACATGCGTCTCACGACCCACTGAGACGGCCCGCCGCCCGGAACGCCGACGGTGTCTGCCCGGTCGCCCGCTTGAAGGCCCGGTTGAAGGTCGCCTTCGAGCGGAACCCGGCGTCGAGCCCGATGCCGAGGACGGTCAGGTGCTCCGCCTCGGGCGCGGCGAGCCGCGCTTTGGCCTCGTCCACGCGGAGGCCGTTGACGTAGTCCGTGTAGGTCGTCCCCATGCCCTCATTGAGTACGTAGGAGAGCACCTTGTCGGTCACGCCAAGCTGGTCGGCCAGCACGGGCAGCGTCAGGTCGGGGTTGAGGTGGGGACGCTCGCTGGCGACGAGTCGGTTGAGAGCACGGACGTGCTCGACCACGAGGTCCGGGCTGAGGTTGTAGTGGGCCTTGCGGTCGGACGTCCTGGGGTCCGGTGCTGGCCTGCGGAGGATCGCGCGCGCCTGCGGGACGGCCTGGACGAACCCGTTGACGGCGATCCAGTAGAGCAGCGCGCTGTAGGCTACGTTCTCGGCGAAGGCAGCGCCCTCAAAGGCGTAGATGTTGAACGACCAGACGTACCACGCGAGCGGACCCGCGACGTTGAACCCCAGGCTGACGGCGAAAGCGAGGCCGCTTCCGGCGAGGAGGCGGCGCAGCCAGACCCGGTTGCTGCGCTCCCAGTCGAAGCGCTCCGACGCTTCGGCGCGGTTGAGGACGTGGTAGCTCAGCATGAGGTAGCCGCCGAGGCTTGCCGCGAAAACAACGTCCTCCAGCGCACCATACCAGGGGGCGTAGACCTCGTTCATGTACGCCACCTGGAGCGCCGTGGGCGCGAGGGCGACGCCTACGGTGAGCGCAGCCTGCAGCGCGGGCAGCACCCAGTGCCAGACCGGCAGCCGGCCCGTGCGGCCCAGTTTGATGCGGACGTAGAGGTAGAGCAGCGGCCCGAGCGCGTACGTGTAGGAGAGGGGCAGGAAGACAATCGACCACGCGGCGTCCGGCGGGCGCACGTTGACGACAAGCTCAAGGAGGACGGCGGCAGCGGCTGCGAAGAGAAGCCAGCCCATCGCCCGGTTCGCCGTCCGGCTCCCTGGCCGCCGCGCCAGCAGCACCCCGCCAACGGCGACGCCGAGTACGACGGCCCCGCCCGCGACGAGGGAGGCCAGCCATTCGGTCAGGGTGAGGTGAAGCATGGTCCGTTCTGGTCGGGGTCGTACGCGGAGCGCGGGGAGGAGTCGTACTGCCCCGAGGCTACGGGGCGCGCCCCCCGAGGATGCACTAGCTGCTGTACATCGTTGCCTGGACGCGGGAGAAGTCGCTCCGGGCGAGGTCGGCTTTGTGGATCACGACGTAGAGGTCGCCCGCGTCGCCCCACTGCATGCTGCCGCGGCTCTGCACCGTGAGGAGGGTGAACCAGTCGGCCGGGTCGCCGCCGGCAGCGAGGGCTACCTCGATCTCGGGAAGCTCGTGCTGGCTGAACCCGTAGCCGCCGAGTTCGTGGTTGAATTCCTGCTCGCCCACGTCTTCGTCGACGCCCTGGTAGGCATCGATAAAATCATCTTCGTCGCCACCGACTGCTGCCAGGGCGTTGCGGAAGAGGTACGTGTTTTGGCGTAGCGGGTACGAGGGCGGCAGGCTCACCCTCGCGGCGGCCGCCACCTCCATCGGCTCGTACTCCGGGTCGAGCATCTCGAAATAGTCGTCCCGCGTGAGGGCGAACCGGGAGCCGGGCCGGAGCGCCGCCCGCGGCCCGTCGTAGTGGCGGACGAGGACGATGGGGTACGCTGTGCCCCGTCCGTAGACGTCATGGATCGTCGAGAGGAAGACGTAGAGCACGCCCGCGCGCGGAAGGTAGTCCTGGAGCGGCGCGAGGGCCTCGCAGTCGATCTGCGCGATGAACTCGTACGCGAGGTCCGATTCGCTGGAACCGAAGCGGGGATAGTCCCAGCCCTCCGGCAGGTCGGGCATCCCACCGAACCGGCTCCGGCCGAGGCGGTCGCTGGATGCCGTCTCGACCTGCTGGAAGCCGATGCTCGGCCGCGCGGTCTGCTCCGCGAACGTCCGCACCCGGGCGTCGAGGTCTGCCCCGGCTGCCTCGAGAAGGGCGTCGAGTTGCTGCTTGCGCTCCGGCCAGCCGTCGATGCGGTACACCGCCTCTGGGTAGCCGTCGTCCGCGCCCGGGTACGCGACCGGAAGCAGCCGCTGCCGTTCCTCGATGGTCAGCTTCAGCCTCGGGACCGACCGGAGCGCGTCCGGGAGTGCCTCCAGCGGGTTTCCTTCGAGTGCGAGGTGGTCGAGCGCCGGTAGATCCGCGAGGGCAGCCGGGACGGTGCGGAGCGCGTTCCGGCTCAGGTTCAGCGACGTCAGCGCAGGCAGATCTAGGTCGGCAGGGATAGACCCGAGCCGGTTACCGGCGAGCGACAGCTGCTTGAGGCGGGGGAGGTGCCACACCGCGTCTGGCACACTCGTGAGGTCGCACGTCCCGACGGTCAGCGCCTCCAGGTTCTCTAGCTGGCCGATCTCGGGTGGCAGGTCGGCGAGGGCGGCTCCGTTGATGGCGAGCGCTTCGAGCGAGCGGAGCCGGCCGATCTCGGGTGTCAGGTCGCGGAGCGGGAGCGTGAACCCGTGGGCCTGCCGGTTCTCAAGCGTCAGCGACCTAAGCGCGCCGAGGCGCGTGATCTCGGGCGGTAGCGTCTCGAACTCGGGGAAGGCGAGGGTCGCGCGCTGGACGGTCGCCTGCGGTGCCCGGGCGATCTCGTCGAGGCTGCCGAAAACGTACCCCGACCAGTCGATGGTTTCCACATCGAGTGTCACCTCGATGTCCACGTCGAAGCTGGGGGCTCTCGTGTCGTAGGAGCAGGCGAACTGCCCTCGGACAGTAGCGCGGCCCTCGGCGAGGGCGACGGCCCCGTTGAAGCCGAGCGGGTAGTCCGCACCTTCGACCTGGAACCGGGCGTAGGGGTCCTGTGTCCGGCCGCGCTCGATCTCGAAGTGGCCCGCCGGTACGCCGCCCGGCCCGTAGACGCTGCGCGCGGTGAGGCGAAAGCGGAGAAGGCCGCCGTCCGACCCTCGGTTGTAGTCGTGGACCAGGCCCGCCGCGTGCGCTGCCTCCGGGTCGGCCGCCCGAGCGACGAGTTCGACGCTGAGACCACCGCCGTGCGGTGGGACGCCGCAGCGCGGGCTGTCGAGCGCGAACGCGAGCGTTCCGATGCGTATGTGGGGGGAAGGAGAGGACATGTCAAGCGCAGCGGAGGTCCTGAATATCGCCCATTTCGGCGGACGTGTGGCTCCGGCCCCGATGACGACGACACGTCCCTCAAGGGGTACGTTCAGCGTGCGCCGCTCCGAGGCGGACGCCCTGCGCGCCGCGTTCGTCGACGCGACGGCGGGCCGAGGGGAGGTGGTGGAGACCGGACGCTGACAGATGCCTCTCCGGGACGGTTGGATCGAAGCCGCCGAGATGCGCGGGGCCGTCAGACGCCCAGGGTGCACGCCTCGTCGGCGACGACGTAGGGCCAGCCCTCCCCGTCGAAGGCGAGCGGGCGCGTGGCCGATTTGGGACGCCCGTCATCCTCACCGTCGTAGAAGTGGAACGAGAGGCAGAGGGGGCTTTCCGCCTGCGGGTTCGGTTCGGGCTGGAAAAGACCCGCATGCCCCGGCCCGATGAAGCGCGTCTGCCCCCTCAGGCCAGCCAGGACGGACCTGCCGGGGAAGACCTCGGTGTTGGGGCCATCGCGGTTTTCGTAGCGGCCCATGAAGCTGTGCCCCCGGTCGTCCACGTACGGGCCGTAGACCGAGCGCGAGCGCCCGACGACGATCTCGTAGGTGCTGTCGAGGCCGCTGCAGCACCCGCCGAGGTTGAGGAAGAGGTAGTAGTAGCCGTCGCGGTAGAAGCTGTAGGCCCCCTCACCGAACGTGGCGATGGGATGGATGGACGGATGCCCCCCCTCGGGGTAGTAGCCCGGCTGATCTGCGTCGAAGCCCACGATGCGGCCCGTCGCCTCGTCCAGGTCGGCGATGGCGATGACGTTCCGCTGCGCCGGATCCCACGAGCCGAAGGTGAGGTAGCGCTGGCCGTCGGCGTCATCCCAGACCTGTGCATCGACGGCGCGTGGACCGCCTCGGGCCCAGGTGGTGTCGTCGGAGTAGTAGACCGGCACCGGGTCCATCGACCAGATTTGCGTGGGATAGGTGCCCATCGCCGTGGCGCGGTAGAGCGCGGCGAACATCGCGGGCTCCTCGCCGTTGGCGGTCGCCCACGCCCGGCCGGGCGGGTTGTAGAGGTGGAAGTAGACCGTGCCGGCGTCGACGAGCGTCGGCGCGACGGCGGCGAGTTCAGTGTGCTCGATCTGGGTGTCGGCGTCGTAACCGTATGCCTCCATCCAGGCAACGTGCCAGGCCATGTCGGCGCGGGGCGTGAGCGTCGGCCAATGCTCCACAAGCGTCCACGCCGGCTCCGGCTCGTTCGTGTCGAGGACGAACTGGCGGAGCCGTCCGCCGAATTCGGGGTGCGAGGACGCGAACAGGCTGAGAACGCCGGGTGCGATCTCGCGAATGCCCGACGGGTCGTGTGCAGAGGCGTCCACGACCGGGATCGCCAGGGCCGAGTCGGGCACCGAGGATGGTGGCTCGGCGACTGGGTCGCATCCGAGCGCCATGCCCAGGATCAGCAGCAGCAGCAGTGAGGCGAGCGGGTTCATAACGGGTTGGGGCAGCATGGACAGCGCGAGGCTCCGGGTACGCGCACGCGTTCGCCCGGTTCGGTCCCCGCGACGGCGTCGAAGTGCGGGAGTCTGAACCCTGAGTCAGACCTCAGCCGGACCGTGGCCGGTCGGGGCGAAGAAGGAGCGGAGTTCGCCGAGGGTGCGCCCGGTCGAGGGCGTGTCGCGCACGACGCGGCCGCCGGCGAGGACGAGCACGCGCGAGTACACGTCGACGACGTGGTCGAGGGCGTGACTGGAGACGAGGAGGGTCGCGCCGCGCTCGCGCTCGGCCCGGAGGAGGGCTTCGAGCTGGAGCCGGGCGCGGGGGTCGAGGTTGGCGAACGGCTCGTCGAGCACGACGAGGCGCGGCGCGGGCAGCAGCGCGCCCACGATCCCGACCTTGCCCGCGTTCCCGAGCGAGAGGTCGCGGATGAGCGGGTCGGCGGCGACGGTCGGGCCGAGGAAGTCGGCGTAGACACGACCACTCAGACGGGCCCGGTGCCTTGCGCCGGCGGTGGGATAGCTGGACCAGCGCCTAGCGACGCCTCGTCAGCGCGAGTCCGAGTGCCGACGTGAGGAGGATCACGCCGCTGATACGCCGTTGCCAAACGAGGGCGGCCGGCGTGTCGAACGTGCGGCAGACCCACTGCGCGAGGACCGTGCACGGCCCGAGGACCATGACCTCGACTACCACGGAGGTGGTGCCGAGGATGAGAAATTGGAGCGACGCGCTGCCGGCAGGGTCGATGAACTGAGGAGGAGCGCCGCAAAGAGCGCGACCGCGTTAGGGCTCCCGGACTGGAGAACGAACGCGTGGACAAAGAGGCGGTAGCCGAAAGCATTGTGGCCGTCCACCTCAGTCCGTGCTGCACCGCGAGCACCAAGGACCATCTGGGCACCGCTCCAAGCCAAATAGGCAACACCGCACCACCGGACGCCCTCGAACGCCGTGGCCGATGCGAGAAGGACGGCGGAGAGCCCAGCGGCCGTGAGGAGGAGGAAGCCTGCACCCGACCCTGCGATCTCGAGGCTTGCCAGGAAGCCTGCAAGCCGGTCGCCGGACATCCCGTGGGAGACGACGAGGGGCACGGCGGGGCCGGGCACGAGAACGACGGCGACGAGCGTCGCGGTGAAAGCAAGCCAGGTCTCGAGCGGCACGAGCGGGAGGGTTCAGAGGCTCAGCTAACGAACAAGCTCAGTCGCGGGACGAGTCAGCTGAACATCCAGACAGAGCCTAGTCCTCTGGCACGTTGAGACGGACAGACTTTCTTCTTTGTCATCCCGGACCTCGATCCGGGATCTGAGGCGTGGCCCGTAGATGGGCTGCGCCGCTGCTGCGCGGTCTGAACCACGTTCAGGATGGCCTACCTGTCAACGGGAGCTTGTCGCAGCACTAGAGTGAAGGCTGTGCCCAACAGTGTGGTGCTCAGCCGGAGCACGCTGACGACGGGCTGGGCGGACGCGGCCAGACACCGACGCTCGGACGAAGCAAGAACGCTCGCATGTGCTGTCGGCCCGCAGTGTGGGCTATGCAGCACAGGAAGGTAGACGATCTAGAAAGTGGCAGACCTCGGTTGTTGAAGCGAGTACGACGACCCGCTTCTCCTGCTCGACCGCTCGCAGCTTATCAAGGATGCGAGGCCGCTGCTCCTGCGGATACCGCCAGATCCAGCGGACAAAATCCTCCGTCAGACGCTCCGGGCAATCTCGCGCCATGTCGGGACGAGACCGACCGTAGAACTGTGCCCAGCGCTTGACAACGCGCCAGAGGCAAAGCAGGCGCGGCGTGTCGAGGAAGACGACGGCGTCGGCAGCGGCGAGGCGGAGGTCGAGTGTGCCTCCGTAGTTGCCGTCCATCACCCAAGCCTCACGCGGGAGGAGTTGCCGGACGATTTGCTCCCACTCATCCGCCGGGGTCTCGACCCACCCCGGCTGCCAGTAGAGCGCATCGAGATGGATGACCGGGAGGCCGAGCCGCTGGCTGATCCGAGCCGCGACGGTGGACTTCCCGGCACCGCCGGAACCGATCACCAAGACTCGACGCATTCTTCTCCGGAGGTATGCAGCAGAACAGTCTGGCGCTTCAGCCGCAAAGGGCAAGCAGCACGATGGTTGTACGAGACAATGTAGACACCAACGCTCGGACGAGCCGAGAGCGCTGACGCCCTTTGTCGGCCTGCGGCGGGATCTTTCCAACAAGGTACTTCAGCGTATCCACTGGAACGAACCGCCCACCTGACGCCCGCTGCCATGTCTGCCTCGTCCACCACGCTCTTTACCGGCCTCGACCTCCACAAGCGTTCCGTCCTCGCTCTCACCGTCGACGCCTCCGGCCGGGAGGTCGCCCGGAAGAAGCTCCCCGCCCGCGCCGACTCCCTCGCCCTCTACTTCGCGGAGCTTCCGGCTGGGCCCGAAGGGGAGCACCGCGCCGTCGCCGAAGCCACCAACGGCTGGTACTGGGTCCAAGACGCCCTCGCCGCGCTCGGCGTCGACTTCCGCCTTGCTCATGCCAAAGGCGTCAAGGCTATCACGGGTGCAAAGGTCAAGACGGACGCGCACGACGCCCGTACCTTGGCCCAACTCCTACGGGTCAACCTTCTGCCCGAGGCTCACGGGATCTCAGGCGACCTCCGCCCGCTCCGCGACGTGCTCCGCACCCGACTCACGCTGGTCGAGCGCCGCGTCGGGGCGCTCAACTCCGTCGCCCGCTTGCTGGAGAAGGTGAACGTGCAGGACATCGCTGACCTCCCGGAGTTGATGCAGCTCCAGGCACGGTGCCACCTCGATCAGGTGGACCTGCTGCAACGACAGATCAAGGAGCTGGAGCGGGCGCTGCACCCGCACCTCGTGCCCGACGAAGACGTGCCGCGACTCTTGCGCATTCCGGGCGTGGGCAAGGTGTGCGCCTTCACGCTGAAGCTGGAGATCGACGACATCGCCCGCTTCGCCTCCGACCGCTCGTTCTTCTCGTACTGCCGCCTCGTGCCGGGGGCGGACAACTCCGGTGAGCGGGTTCGGCACAAGCGCTCACGCGAGGGTAACCGCTACTTGAAGCTGGCCTTCAGCCACGCCGCCGTGCGCGCGGTCCAGTACTACCCCGAGGTCCGCGAGTGGTACCGGCGCAAGCGTCGGAAGAAGCCCGGTCCGGTAGCGCGGGCGCTGGTGGCGAAGGAGCTCGCCCGGATCGCCTACCACGTCCTGCGCAAGCAGGAAGACTTCAACGGCCGGTTCAAGGGCGCTGTCCTGAGTCGCGTCAAGCAAGAGCAGTGGCCTTACGCGGATCGGGCATCCGCGCTGCCAAGCCCGACCAGCATAACTGGACCGTAGCCCGAGTTCCTCGCGCGGGAATGGGAAGGCAGGAGGGGGACCACAGGGTCCCAGCCACCGAAGCAGATCTGGGCCGAGGTGAGGTCGAGCATGACCTGTGTCAGCGACCGTAGCGGTCGTGCGAGCCCGTATGGGGGTCTGGCCCGCCACGCTCCGCGCACCGTCTACGGTGCGGAATGGAAGCGGCGGCGGAGACCGTACGAGATCTGAGCGGGTGGTGCCGTGCTCTTGATCTCGGCGTCGTGCCCTGCGCGCCGCCTGCTTCGGTGTGCCTTTGTGAAATCGAAAGCCGCCTCTTGACAACCCACCTTGTTATGGGGGTTCTGCGGCCCAAAGGCAGGTCAGTCTCCGAGCGAACCGAACCATTGCTCAAGGTCGATCAAGCCTTGTAGCGCTGGCTCGTAAGCTGGATCTCTCGACAGCGCGTCCCGGAAATTCTGCTCGGCAGCTGTGGCAAACACGGCGTTCGTCCCGTGCCCCGACGACAGCATACCGAGCCAAAAGTGCGGCTCGGGGTCCTCGGGCTCCCAGCGCGTCCAATCGACCAGCGTCGGCTCGACCAAGCGGCGGACCAATGGATGCGGGAGGAGAAGCGTTCCGTCTGATGCGTGCTTGCCCTCGACTGACCGGCGAAGCACCCAGCCAACGAAACGCTGGCGTCGCTGAAATGGCTCAGTCGCCAGTTCGTCAGCGAGTTCTGTGACGTGAACCAGCGCCTGCTTCCTGAGGCCTTGCTCGCGAAGCTGGCAGTACGTCGCGTACAAATCGAGGGCGGCGTCCCCGGTCGCGTCGGAAGCCGTCTTGCGGAGGGCGTCGATCATGCTTTTCCTCCAGTAGAACATGGCTGTCAAGTCGGAGGCCGCAGAACAGTTAGGCGGCTATGGCTCTTGCGTGTAGGATCTCATCCCGACCGAGCGGACGGACATCCCCCAGTTCCAGCGTCTCCACGCCAACCGTTGTCCCGGCTCCAGAAACGAACTCCACCTCCACGGCAGCCCCGTCGCCGTAGATATGGACGACAGCCCCGACGTCCCCTCGTTCCAGACCCAGGGCCGGGAGGTCACGCCTCAGCACAATGGTATCGTGTTCTCGGATCATAGCTGTTCTCGGTAGGTCAAGCGGAGTAAGCGGTAATGAGACGCGGGCGGGGGTCCGTTGGGTCCACGATCCAGACTGTCCGCACCCGCACGCTATGACCGCTCGGAGTCGGGAGGTCGCCGTCTACGACGTATTTCATGCCGTGCGGGCTCTCGGTGTCCTTGGCGCTCACGCCCTTCAAGAGGGTGAAGCCGCGACTCGACTCCCACGCCGTGCGTGCCGCCTCCGGGAGGTCGCTGATGGTTAAGCCGAAGTCGACCAGCGCCTGGTTGAGTTCGGCGTCAGGGTCCTCTACCGTGTCATCGCGCTGGCCGAAGTAGCCAGGCGTCAGAGAGCCGCTTTGAAAGCCGTAGCGGCTGGCGCGCCCATTCTTGAGGGTGTGGGCATATGAGTGCGCCTCAAACATCTGGGTCATGTAGCACTTCCCACCGTTGCCGTGGCCGCCCTGCACGCCTGCCGCATCTCCCGAAGCGTCGGGATCGGCCCACCGCCGGAACTTGCCTTCGATGTCCTCGACGCTCATGCCGCCGAAGTCGAGGCACCCCACGAGGGATGGCTCCCCTGCGGACTTCGAGCCGTTCTTGAACAGCACCAGGATCACGCTATCCTCGGGGAGCGCTCCCCGCCGCCGATACATGTCGGAGGCGTTCTTCACCCACTCGGGGAGGCCGTCCTCATGAGAGCGGAAGGGAGCGCAAATCAGCTCGATGGCTCCTTATGGACTTCGGGAGCGCAAACAGCTCAGCCCTCGCGCTTCACCTCAGCTACAGCCTCCCAAAGCATGGCGAGGTCGAAGTCTTCGCGCCTCGGCTCTGTCGCTTCGAAGACATGCTGATCGAAAACGGCAACTACCAGCGCCTCCACTTCGTCGCACGTCTGCGGTATGCGTTCTTCCCACGGCGGGTTCAACGCCCCTGAGAGCGGCCCACGCTCGGCGAGAAGAACGGCTACGCGGTCAGCTTGCTCATCGCTGAGATCCACAAAGGCACGTCTGATCTTTCGGATCGCCGTCATGCTGAGTTGTCGTCGAGGATCATCCATTGCTGGAAAGAGGGTGCCAGCGGCCGTCCTCAGATCTGCGAATTGCATCCCGGCGCTTCAGGTGCTGCTGCGCTGTACGGACGGCATGCTTCCACTTCCGCCCGAAGTTCTCCCCATCAATGATGCGGTTCTCGTCGTCGCAGAGGTCAGGGTGAATCTGGCGGACGTGTTCGTGGAGGTCGGTTGTGGTCATTGGTCCCTCACGCCGAAGCACGTAGAGGACCGTTCGCTCGAACACCGTATGGATCGGTTCGCCGCTAGTGTAGCCTCGAACGAGTACGTCTTTGGCTTGGCGCACGGCCTCGCGGAATCGCTCCTGCGCCGGTGTCGGTGTGGTTGCCTCCGCCAACGCGTCCTTCGCTTTGCGAGCGTGGGCGCAGAACTCGTTCAAGGTGGTTAGGTCTAGGCTCGCCCCGAGCGCGGCGTAGTCCAGCACGTCACGCCTTACCTCAGCCGCTAGCTGTGCGTTGAGCAGGTGTAGACCGTACTCGTAGTTCAGGCGGAGGCCACCCGCCGTGAGGTTGCCGGACGTCACGATGGCTTGCTGGTCGTCCGCGACGTAAACCTTGCTGTGGAGGCGGGGAAGGTGGACAAGGCGAAAGCTCGCGGAATGGTCGTACAGCCGACTGAGCGCCTCGGGGTCTGTTGATCCTTGTGCTGTGTGCTCCGGCGACAGGTCTGTAAGTATGGTGACCTGTCCCCGCTTCAGTACCCGTGGCGCGGCGTGCTTTACGAGGTAGTCCACTCCAGTCTTCGTGACGTAGGCCGACGAGATAGTAAGACTCGACTCTGCTGCTCCGAGCAATTGAGCAAGATGGTGGCCCCAGCCGCGGCCGAGGTGCTTGATGAATCGTCCTGTCGTCAACGGGCGAGGTGTTCTGAGGTAGAGTGTTGGGTGACCCTCAAGATCGGAACGACTCGGCAAACAAGAAAGCTCGACGATTGGGTCTCGCAGTCGGAGGCGGCGGACATCCGTGGCGTCTCGCGGCAGGCGATTCATCAACTCGTTCAGAAGGGCCGCTTCCGCACCTACGAGGTGGCGGGCCGAACACTCGTGCTGCGGGAAGACGTGGTGCAGTACGAACCGGACAAGGGCGGACGTCCCCCCGCCGCTGATGAGACCGAAGACGAAACGAGGGCGTAGCGTGGGGACAGCAAGCAAGGAAAGTCAGATTCCCGTCGGCACAGGCTTCAGCCCCGACTTGGTAAGCCTGCCGGACTACGTTCGCGCTGCCGTTCAGCACAGCGGGGACTTGGACGCGCTGGAAGAAGCGCTCAACACACCGCCGGTGTGGATTGGAAAGAAGCTGAGGACGACCCGGCGCACCCGCCGCCACCCGATGGAAGCGGGAGCACAGTACGGGCTGCTCATGCCAGGGACCTACGAAGCAACCGATCTCACGCAGAGGCTTGCTGAGCTGAACGAGGACAATCTGTACCGAGCGTTTGCGCGGCACGTCGTTCTGAACCTCGGCGGCCTTCGCGTTGTGGAGGGAGCGCAAGAAATGCACCTTGACGGGCGCAAGATCACCGGCGACTCGCTCGCGCAGTACCTCTCGGATCAGGGCTTCCGCGTCTCCGTCCACAACACCGCAATCAACACGATGCGGATGTGGCTGGCGAAAGCGGGGCTGCTCCCGGAGAGCGGGCGCGGAGCCGGAGCATGGCGACCAGACCCGGCGGTGAAGGAACAGCTCGTGGGGATGGACGACGACGCTATCGCGGCGCTGGCGGCGTTGACACCCGAACAGATCGCCTTTGCGAAAGCGCTTGCCCGTCTCGACCCGGACGGCTGGACACCGGCAGCCGAGGTACGGGACCTTGCCGAAGCTGCCGAGGGCGTGCGGATCGGTCGCGGATCGCTACCCAACGAAGTGCTCCGTCCGCTGGAAGCCGCAAGGCTTATCGAGTACCGCACGGGTGGCACCAGCAGCGGAAAGACTTCGGAGTTGCGGACGACGGAGGCGTTCCGGGCTGAGGTGCTGGAACCGTTTCTGGAGCGGACGCTGAAGGACCTCGACCCGGCGCTGACGGCCTACTACCGCAAGCGGCCTGCCGACATTTACACTTCGCTCGGCTCGAAGGACAAGCACGAGAAGGGTCAGGCGTTGGAAGCGTTCGCCGTGATGGTGATGCGTCTGCTCGGACTCCGGTTCGTCGGCTGGCGACGCCGGGCTGAGGAAACCGGGTACAGCGAAGTGGACGTGCTGATGGCCGGGCTGTTCGGGGCGGTGCCCACGACATGGCAGGTGCAGTGCAAGAACATACCGTCGGGGCAGGTCCGGTTGGAGGACGTGGCGAAGGAGGTCGGGCTGATCCCGCTCACGCGGGTAACGCACATTCTCGTGCTGGCAAACGCGCCGTTCACCCGTGACGCCCGGCGCTACGCCGACGCGATCATGCAGAACTCGTCGGTGACGATCTTCCTACTGGATCGGGCGGACTTTGAGGCGATCCGGGAGAGTCCGGCTAACTTGGGGCGCATCCTTCAGGCACAGGCCGAGCGCATCCGCGATCTGAAGATGGCAACGCCTGTATGGCGGGAAGGCGATGCACGAGGAGGACCGGATCAGCCAACTCTCGGTCTGCCTCTCGGCTGATTCTGTATAACCAATGATTATGCGGATGGGAGAATCTCTACATGTGGTGATCGATCACTACATGTAGAGAGGCATCTCTAGTTCTAGTGACCGTCGAGCCGGACGACGCGCTCTCCCAGTCCCAGACGCTGCACGGTCCGGTACGGGAGAAGCCACAGCTTCCGCTCGGCGTCCCAGCGCCCGGCCGCGCGCTTGATCTGCCTAGCGAGGTGCTTCTCGCCCCACACCACCCGGACGCCTACTACCGTCCCCGGCCTCGGCACCCAGGCTCCCTCGTCCACGATCAACTCCACGGTCGTCATCCGCCGCTGCTGATCGGCGTCTTAGCGGTAGCGGACGCAGACGAGCCGGTCGGCGTAGCGGGCGGCGAAGCGCCGCGTTCCGGGCTGGCGGGGGCGGAGCGTCTGGCGGACCTTCATCGAGCGCAGCGAACATGACGGGACACGACGGCGGAGCGAGCCGGAAGCGCCTGAGAATACGGTGCAGGCGGCAAAGGTGCAAGCATGCGCACCGGGAAACAGCAAAGGGGCGCGGCGAAAGCCCTTGACGGGGGCGGCCGATAGTCCTATCGTTCCTCGTCTCGCCTCCGGTTCCATGCCCCGACGCTTCCGCCTCGCCTCCGCGCTCCTTGTGGTCGGCCTGCTGCTGCCCGCCCTCCCGGCGGCGGCCCAGTACCACTTCTACTTTGGGCGCAACAAGGTCCAGTACGACGCCTTCGACTGGCACGTCCTCCAGACGGACCACTTCGACATCTACTACTACCCCGAGATGCAGGCGCTCGCCGAGCACGGGGCGCACTTCGCCGAGGAGAGCTACGAGGAGCTCGAGAACCGCTTCAACTTCTCGCTCGGGCACCGCGTCCCGATGATCTTCTACTCGTCGAACCTCCACTTCAAGCAGACCAACGTCACGCCGGGCTTCATCCCCGACGGCGTCGGCGGGTTCTTCGAGTTCCTCAAAGGCCGCGTCGTGATCCCGGCCAACGGCAACCTCCACCGCTTCCGCCGGGTGATCCGGCACGAGCTGGTCCACGTCTTCACCTACTCCAAGCTGACGCGCGTGATGCGGGACCACCGCCGCCCGTTCACCGCGCCGCCGCCCTTGTGGTTCACCGAGGGCATCGCCGAGTACTGGAGCGGCGAGCCGGACTTCCAGCACGAGATGGTCCTCCGCGACGCCGTGGCGAGCAACTACTTCGTCCCGCTCGACGACCTCGACCGGATTTTCGGGACGTACCTGATGTACAAGGAGGGCGAGGCCGTCTGCCGCTTCATCGCCGAGACCTACGGCGAGGACAAGCTGCTCCGGCTCTTCGAGGAGATTTGGCGCGACCCCGACTTCCGCAAGGTGATGGAGCACGTCCTCCGGGAGGACTACCGCGCGATCGCGGACCGCTGGACGGCATGGGTCCACGCGCAGTACCTCCCGAAGCTCGACGAGGCCACGCCGCCGACGCTCGTCTCGGACGCCGTCGCCGCGCGCGGCTTCAACGGCAAGCCGACGTTCTTCCGCCACGCCGACGGCCGCCGCGAGATCGCCTTCGTCGCCAACCGCGACGGGTACACCAGCCTCTACGCCGTCGAGGTCGACGCGGCGGGGACGCCGACGGCCGAGCCCCGCGTGCTCGTCCGGGGCGAGCGGAACGCGCGCTTCGAGGCGTTCCACTTCTTCGAGAGCCAGCTCGACGTGAGCGGCTCAGGGCAGCTCGCCTTCGTCACCAAGAGCGGCGACGCCGACGTAGTCCACGTCTACGACCTCGCCCGAGACCAGATGGGGGAGACCTACCGCTTCCCCGGCCTCGTCGCGGTCTACTCGCCGTCGTGGGACCCGACTGGGACGCGCCTCGCCTTCACCGGCATCGAGCGCTCCGGCTTCTCGGACCTCTACACCTACGACACCCGCGCCGGTGCCCTCCGCAAGCTCACGAATGACACCTACGACGACCGCGACCCGGCGTGGAGCCCCGACGGCTCGGTGCTCGCCTTCTCGTCGGACCGCACCGAGTTCGGCGAGACGGGGCACTACAACCTCTTCACGCTCGACCTCGCCGGCGGCCAGGTCGAGTACGTCACGCGCGGGCCGCAGATGGACCTCGCCCCGGACTGGAGCCCCGACGGCGAGCGCCTCGTCTTCATCTCGTCGCGCCGCGAGGCCGACGGCAAGTTCAGCGGCCAGAACCTCTGGGTGGCCGACCTCACCGGCGACCGCCCCGTCGCCCTCGCCGACGCCTCGGGCCGCCCGCTGCCCACGGCTTCCCTGTCCGCGGCCTCGCAGCCGACGGCCTCGCCGGTCACCGGCCCGACCGTCACCCAGCTCACGGACTTCACCGGGGCCGCCTTCGACCCGGTCTGGACCGACGACGGCCGCCTGCTGTTCTCGACGCTCGAAGACTCGCGCTTCACGATCCGTCAGACCTCGGCCGACTCGCTGCTCGCCGCGCCGCGCCGCACGGCCCGCGTCGGGCTCGTCTACCGCGACGGTGCAGGCGAGACCGACGGCCCGCCCCGCGGCCCGTGGAGCTATGGCCGGCTCGAAGTCGAGGACCCCGAGCGCCGCCGGCCGTACCGCAAGAAGTACTCGCTCGACGCCGCCCAGGGCGCGCTCTCGACGAACCCCGTCTGGGGCACGAACGGCGGGGCCGTCCTCGCCTTCTCCGACCTCCTCGGCAACGACCAGATCTTCGTCTCGGCCTACTCGACGCGCGTGCCGGGCCGCTCGTTCGTCGACGGCCTCAACGCGTCGGTGACGCGGATCCACCTCGGGCGGCGGGCCAACTACGGCTACGGGGCCTACCGCTTCAGCGGCCAGCGCTTCGACCTCACCGACCCCGACGCGGTCAGCGAGTTCCCGGTCTTCTTCGAGGAGCTCGTCGGGGCCGTGGGCCTCGTGAGCTACCCGCTCTCGAAGTTCCAGCGCGTCGACGTCTCGACCTCGCTCAACTACAGCCGCAAGGAGATCCCCGTCGTGCAGGTCGACCGCGAGGCGGTGCTCCTCTCGAACGCACTCTCGGTGACGCACGACAACGCGCTCTACGGCTTCAACGGCCCGGTCGACGGCTGGAAGGCGACGGCGACGGCAGCCTACACGACCGACGTGCGCTTCTCGAACGTGAGTTACTACACGCTCCGCGCCGACCTCCGCCACTACCTCCGCATCGTCCCCGGCGTGACGTTCGCCTCGTGGGGGCTGGCGCAGACGAACGTCGGGCGCGAGGCGCGGCTGTTCCTGCTCGGCGGGAGCTGGGACCTGCGCGGCTTCCCGCTCTTCCGCGTCCGCGGCCAGCACATGTGGTTCACCTCGCACGAACTCCGCTTCCCGATCCTGGAGCGCCCGAGCGCCTACCTCCCGATCCTCGCGCCGTTCGGGATCGTGAACCTCCGCGGCGCGGCCTTCGCCGACGCGGCCCACGTCTGGAACGGCGGCTACAACGAGCGCCAGCCCCAGCTCTTCGCCGGGACCGACCTCGGCGCGCTCGGCCTCGGGCTGCGGATGAACATCTTCGGCGGCTTCGTCCTCCGCTACGACGTCGGCTGGCGCTTCACCGACGGCCTCGACTGGGACGAGCGCGACCCCTTCCGGCAGTTCTTCTTCGGCTACAACTTCTGACGTTGATGAGCGGAAGATCGAAAGAATGGAAGAGCGGAGGATGGGTGATGTCGAGGTTCAGCCTCGCGTACGCTTCTCTGCTTCCGCTCCTCCTTGCTTCCGTTCTCAGTTCCTGCGCCGTCTTTCAACTCGGCGAGCCACTGCGCCTCGGCGCGGACGACTGGGCGACCGAGGGCGGCACGGCAACGCGGAGCAACGCGACCGAGCAGCGCCTCGCGCTCCCGCTCGAAGCGGCCTGGCGCCACGACGCCGACGGGGCGTTCGGGCCGGCGGCGGCGCTCGCGGCCGACGGCCTGGTGATCGTGACGACGCGCAAGGGCGAGGTGCGGGCCGTGGACCTCGAGACGGGCCGCAAGAGGACCGGGGTCGACTTCCGCGAGCCGCTGGAAGGAACCGCCGTGCTGACCGGGCGGAGGTTCTACGCCACCGTGGCCGCCGGGAAGCGGACGATCCTCGGGTACGACTTCGTCAAGGGCGAGCGGGTGTGGAGCCTCCGCGCCGGGCCGCACGAGGCGGGGCTCCTGCTGGCGGAAACGCCGTCGGGCAACCTGCTCGTCGCCGCCGGGACCGACGGCACCGTCCGCGCCCTCGACCCGGCCGACGGCTCCGTGCGCTGGAGCGCCGTGCCTGACTCCGCCGCCGGCTTCTTCGCTACCCCCGCGCTGCTCGCGCCCGGCATGGTCGCGGTCGCCGACGACCGGGGCCGCGTGACGGCGCTCGACCTCGCGAGTGGCACTGTACGCTGGACTGAAGAACTCGGGGGGGCGGTCTACGAGACCCCCACCTCCAGCGGCGACCTGCTCCTCGTCCCCACGACCCAGGGCCGGCTCGTCGCGCTCGGCGCGGCCTCGGGCACGGCGGCCTGGACGGTCGAGGCTGGCAACGGTGAGGTACGGTTCAGCACGCCTGCGGCCGACAACGGGCTCGTCGTGGTCGGCGCGAGCGACGGCATCCTCCGCGCGCTCGACGCGGCCACGGGCACCGAGCGCTGGCGCTTCCGCGCCGACGGCAACTTCGGCTCGGCCCCGCTCCTCACGGCCGACGTCGTCTTCGCCGGCGCGTACGACGAGATGCTCTACGCCCTCGACCGCGCGACCGGCGAGGTCCTCTGGGACGCCGCCCTCGACGGCCGCGTCAAGACGACGCCGGTCCTCCACGACGGCACGCTCCTCGTCCTCGCCGAGCCGCGCCACATCCACGCCTTCCGGCCCGCCTCGCCGGTCGCCAGCACCGACGAACGATGACCCGTCTCCTCTGCCTTCTGATCGCACTGGCCCCGGCGGCTGCCCTCGCGCAGCCTGCTGACGCTAGCGCGTTCCTCCTTCCTGCACTGCCATCGACGGGCACGGTCATCGTCGAGACGAACCTACCGGACGGGATGCTCTACGACGGCGAAGCCCTACTCGGACCCGTGACGCCAGCAGGATTTGAGCTCGCGCCAGGCGCGCACCGCCTCGTGCTCCGCGAGGCCACCGCGGCGTCGTGGCAGCCCCGCTCGGCCGAGGCCGAGGTCGAGGTCCGCGCCGGTGAGACGACGAGGGTCCGGCTCGACGTGCCGCTCCGCTACCGGGTCGAGAGCTTCCCCTTCGGCGCGGCGGTCGTGCTAGAGCAGGAGGATGGGACAACCGAGCGCCTCGGCGAGACCCCGCTCGACCTCTTCGCCGACGAACCACTCGGCGGCACCCTCGTCGTTCGCAAGACCGGCTACACCGAGGTGCGCCAGGTGCCGGGCGATGCGCTCGACAACACCTACAGCGTCGTCCTCCGCCCGATCACGCTCGCCGAGGCTGGGGCCGGCGAGGTCACGCTCGCCGAGAGCCGGCGGCCCAACTACTGGATCGACGCGGCGGCGCTCGGCCTCGCGCTCGGCGCGGGCGCGCTCGCGGCCCACTTCAAGTTCAAGGGCGACCGGGAGTTCGACGAGTACGCTCGCTCCGGCGACCCGGCGCTGCGCGAGGACTTCGAGCGCTTCGACACCTACTCGGCCGTCGCCCTCGGCGCGATGCAAGTCGGGATCGGCGTCTTCGCGATCCGCCTCGTGCTGCGGTAGAGACGCTTGCAGTAGAGACGCGGGGAGGCGTCCGCTGCTGCTTGGCGCAGCCGGGGGAGGACGGCGCGCCCGGCGAGCACGCCCTACCTAGTGGCACTCCCGTCCCGCTGCAGGGCGATGGGTTCAGGGTGAGCGCGGTCGGTGCTCTACGTCAGGCGATGCGGTCGCGGATGGCCCCGGCGTAGGAGCGGCTGACGCGGACGCGTGCCCCGCCGTCGAGCGTGGCGACGTAGCCGCCGCTGCCGTCGCTCTCCAGGTGCCGCAGCGCGTCGACCGCGATCACGGTCGATCGGTGAACGCGGACGAACCGCGCCGGGTCGAGCTGCTCGGCGAGGGCCGAGAGCGTGAGGCCCGCCGTGTAGGTCTCGCCGGCGGCGTGCAGCGTCGTGTAGTCGCCCGCCGCCTCAACCCACTCCAGATCTGCGGTCCGCACCGGCACGATCCGGGTCCCGACGCGGAGAAACAGCCGGTCGGCGAACGGCGAGCGCGCGGCGTCGTGCGTGAGAAGCTGGGCGATCCGTTCGAGATCGTCCGACGGCGCGGCGGCGCGGAGCCGGTCGAGGGCGCGGTCGAGGGCGGCGCGGAGGCGCTCGGCGCTGTAGGGCTTGAGGAGGTAGTCGACCGCGCTAACCTCGAAGGCACCGAGGGCGTACTGGTCGTAGGCCGTCGAGAAGACGACGGCGGGGAGTGGGTCGCCGGCGGCGGCAAGCTGTTCGAGCACTTCGAACCCCGTCGCCCCCGGCATCTGCACGTCGAGAAAGACGAGGTCGGGCCGCTCGCGGCGCAGCACCTCGACGGCCTCGGTCCCGCTCGTCGCCTCGGCCACGATCTCGACCTCGGGCACGCCCGCGAGGTACTCCCGGACGAGCGCGCGCGCCGGCGGCTCGTCGTCGGCGATCACCGTGCGGACGGGATTCATACCGATGCCTCCGCCGGTTCGAGGATGGGGGGCGATTCGGCGACGGGTGCCGGGATGGCGAAGCGGACGCGAAAGCCTCCGTCCGACGGCGCGTCGATCTGCAGCCCGGCCGCCTCGCCGTAGCGCGTCCGCAGCCGCCGGTCGGTGTTGCGCAGCCCGACGCCCGCATCGAGCAGCGCGGCCGGGTCGAGGTCGGAGGCACCGGTGCCGTTGTCTTCGACGGTGATGCGGAGGTGCCCGCCGTCGCGGCGGGCGGTGAGGCGGACCGTACCGCCGCGCTCGGTTGGGGCGAGGCCGTGGCGGACGGCGTTCTCCAGGAGCGGCTGCACGACGAGCGGCGGCACCGGGACGGCGAGCGCGTCGGGCGCGACGGCGACCTCGACCCGGAGCCGGTCGGCGAAGCGGTGCTGCTCGATGGCGAGGTAGGCCTCGGCCGCTGCGACCTCCTCGGCGAGTGGGACCTCGGCCCGCTCCGAGGCGGCGAGCGCGTAGCGCAGCAGGTCGCCCAGCCCGACTACCATCGAGCGGGCGTCCTCGCGCCGCCCCGCGAGCGCGGCGTTGATCGAGTTGAGCGCGTTGAAGAGGAAGTGCGGGTTGAGCTGTGCCTTGAGCGCGGCCAGCTCCCGCTCCTGTGCGAGCGCAGCGAGGTCGCGCGCCTGCGCCTCGCGCGCGCGCAGCCGGTTCACCTCGCGCACCGTGTGCAGCACCGCCACGATCAGCACGTACTCCGTCAGCTTCGAGAACAGCCCCCACCGCCCGTCGACGAAGATGTCGGCGATGTCCAGGAGGTTCTCGCCCGTCATCGCGCCGACGACGAGCGCGTAGAGCGCGTACCACGCGACCGCAAACACGGGCGCGAGCACAAGGTGGGCTGCTAGCTTCCAGCCCCAGCCAGCACCGTCGAGGCCTCGGATCACGAGCGCCCACGCCCCGAGCATCAGCACGCCGACGAGCGCGTACTCGACGAGGGCGCCGACGATCGCGACGGGGTAGGGCGCGTCGTAGAACCCGTTGCTGCCGTCGAGCTGGGCGACGACGAGCCCACTCGCCACCGCGTAGAGCACCCCGAGGCCGGCGGCAATCGCCAGCCCTCGGGCGCTCAGGCGTGGCGGCGGCAGCGGGGGAGTCGGAGGGACGTCAGGCACGGGCTTGCTCGTCTGACTTGTGGACAGAAGAAAGCTCGGCGGCACCGAGGACGCGATACCGACTCTGGACTAGGCCGTTCGAGAACGCCCGCGTCTCGACGTGCTCCAGTCTTACATCTTCGGGTAGACTGCCGAACAGCGGGGTGCCAGAGCCGATCAGGACAGGTGCCCGCGTGACGATCAACTCCTGAACCAGTCCGGCGCGCAGGAAACGCTGAACGGTCACACCTCCATCCACGTAGACGCTCTCCGTACCGGTCGATCCGAGGTGCCGGAGAAGCGCTTCGGGTTCGAGCGCGAGCACTTCGATCTCCGACTCCAGTTCCTCGGGCACTAGTGGCGACCCGCTGCTCAGGACGACAACTCGCTTGCCGCTGTACGGCCACGCGCCGAACGTGAGGACCTTCTCGAACGTCTTGCGGCCCATGACGAGGGTATCGATGGAGGCCATGAAGTCGGCGTACCCGTGGTCACCCTCGTCGCTCTCGCCGTGACCGTGAAGCCAGTCCAGGCTTCCGTCCTCGCGGGCGATGTACCCGTCAACGCTGACGGCGATGAAGACGGAGGCTCTGGGCACGGACATGTCGGGCACGAGGTAGGTCAGTGCGCGCTCAGTTGGAGGCGAGGCCGGGGAGGAGGTCGTAGCGCACCCACCCGTAGTTCGGGTTGATCTCCAGCGCCCGCTCGAAGGCAGCGCGGGCCTCGTCTGTCCGGTCGAAGCTGTCGAGCGCGATGCCCTGCCAGGCGTAGGCCTCGTCGTGGCCCCAGCCGGGGAGGAGCGGGTCGCGGTCGGTCTCGGCCTCGTAGAGCGCGGCGGCGCGCTCGAAGCCTTCGAGGGCGCGCTCGCGGCTGCCGCCCCACATCTTCGGGGTGAAGTAGAGCGACTGCGCCTCGGTGAAGACGACGCGCGGGTTGTCCGGCCCGAGCTGCTTAGCCTTGTCCATCGTCCGGCTGACCTTCGGCCCGAGGAACATCGTCAGCATCGGCTTGAGCCCGAGCTTCTGGCCGTAGGTGCTGGAGAGGAGCGCGTGCGACTCGGGGAGCGCCGGGTCGCGCTCGATCGAGGCTTCGAGGTGTTCGATGGCGTTGTCCACGAGCTCGACCATGCGCTCTTTCTCCGTCTCACGGTCGAGGAGAACCTGCGCCCGGATGTTGGTCAGGGCGACGTAGTAGTGGGCGAGGGCCGCGAGGCGGTCGTCGTCGGTTCCGGTGGCGCGTTCGAAGGCGGCGCGGGCGCGGAGGATCGACTCTTCGCTGCCCGCATCGAGGCCCTGCTGGAGCACCTGCTTGGCGTCGAGTATGAGCGCGGCGGCGTCCTGCGCGTAGGTCGCAGGTACGAGCGCGGCGAGGAAGACGAGGATCGAGAGAAAGCGTGTCATGGGTTCGGAGGTTGAAGGTACGGGGTTGGAGGAGAGACGGCGTGCGGATACGGAGGTAGACGCGGAGCGTCAGCGAACGAGCGACAGGCTGACGCCTGCGAAGACGAAGCGGTCGTAGCTGGTCGCGCGCGGCGTGCGGGTGCTGTAGTCGAGTGCGTAGTCGTAGCCGAGCGTGTTGGCCCGCCCGAGCACGTTCCCGACCGAGACGAAGAAGGTGGCGCTGTGCCCATCGCCGAACGGCTGGTACCACGACGCGTTGAGGTCCACGCGGACGAACGCCGGCAGACGCTCGCTCCCGACCGGCCCCTCGATGGGGAGGTAGTAGGGAGCCTCGTCCGCGCTCGGCGGGACGGCATCCACGACCGGCGTGTGCGGGCGGCCCGAGGCGGCGCGCAGCGAGGTGCCGACAGCGAGGAACCGCCACACCCGCGCCTTGCCGACGACGGTCAGGTGGTGCGTCGCCTCAAACGGGGCCGGCCCGTCGCCGAGCGCGACGGTGCCACCGAGCGAGCGCGTCTGGGTGCGGCGCGTCTGGAGGAAGCTGTACGACGCCCAGCCGTCGACCCGCGTCAGCAGGAACGCGCCGTACTTGGCGAAGAGGTCGACTCCGCGCGCCCAGCCGGTGCCTGCGTTTTCGTAGCGGCCGCCCGGCACCCCGACAGCGGGGGCGCGGACGACAAGCCGGTCGTAGTCTTTGAGGTAGGCTTCGGCACGGAGGAGCGTGTGGTCGCGCTCGTACTCGGCCGAGGCGATGAGGTGGGTGGCGTGCTGCGGCCCGAGGGCGGCGTTGCCGCTCTCACCGCCGAACTGCTCCGGCGCGGGGAACTGGCTGTAGCGGCCCGTAGCGAGGCGGAGGCTCGCGTGCTTCCCGACGAGATAGCGCAGCGCGAAGCGCGGGTCGACCGTGGCGGCATCGGCCACGGAGTGCCCGTCGGTGCGGACGCCGGCCTGGAGGAAGAGCCGCCGGGCGAGCTGGGCCTCGACGAGACCGTAGCCGCCGGCCCGCGTCACCGCGTAGCGTTCGCGGAGCGTGGTCGTCTCGGCCTCGGGGTCGAGCACGTCGCCGAGGACCGGGACCGATCCGCCGAAGCGGGCTACGGCCCGGCTCGCGGTCGCGCCCACGGCAAGGCGGAGGCGGCGCGAGAGGTCGCGCTCGGCATCGAGCCGGAGGCCGAGGTGTTCGTCGGCTGTCTCCAGGTCGAGGTTGCCGAAGCGACGCGTGCTGGTGAACGACCCCGCCGAGGCGTTGGCTTTGAGGAGCCAGCCGGCGCGGAGGTCCTGCCAGGAGAGAACGTGGAGCCGGTTTCGCTCGCGCGCCCGGTAGACACCCTCGAACGACGGCTGCGGCTCGCGCGCCCCGACGCGGGTGCCGGTGCCATAGCTGAACAGCTTGACCCGGCCCGCCGGCGCGTAGCGGTACGACAGGCTCAGGTTGACGTCCCGGCTCTCCGGCGCTTCGACGAAGTCCCCGCCCATGCCGTTGACGCCGAACAGCAGCCCCGTCGACGAGCGGTTGCCTGAGAACCGCACCCCGAGTCGCCCGTCGAGTAGGCGCTTGTCGACGCCGAGCGAGACGCCGGCCAGGCCCGCACTTGCGTTGAGGGCGTCGCGCTGCGGCTCGTCGAGGGTTTCGAGCGCGAGGACCCCGGAGAGGGCGTTGCCGTAGCGCGCCGAGAAGCCGCCGGCCGAGAACGCCGTCCCCTTGAGGAAAAACGGCGGGATCGACCCGAAGACGCCGCCCGTCGGCGACTCGTAGCGGTACGGGTGCTGGAGCCGCGCCCCGTCGAGGAGGACGGCCGTCTCGCCCACGTCGCCGCCGCGCACGAAGAGGCCCGCGCCCTCGTCGACCGTCGTCACGCCGGGAAGCGTCTGGACGGCGCGGAACACGTCGGCGGCGGCACCGGGCGTGGTGAGGATGTCGAGCGGGCGGAACGTGGCGCGCTCGGCGTCGCCGCTCGAAAAGCCGCTCGCCTCGACGACCGCCTCGCCGAGCGTGGCCAGCGTCTCGGGCAGGCGGAGGGTCACGCGGACCGTGTCGCCCGCAGCGAGCACGACGCGCGCGGCGGCATCCTCATGCCCGAGGAGCGTCGCCCGGACGGTCTGTTCGCCTGTCTGCGTCGCGGCAAACGCGAAGCGCCCGTCGCCGTCCGTCACGCTGCCGGCCATCGACCCGTCGAGCCAGACGTTGACGAGCGGGAGCCTCTGCCCGTCGCCGTCCACGGCCCGGCCGGTCACGACGGCGGGCTGCGCGGCAGCGGAGCACGAGACGAGGAAGAAGAGGACGAGCGAGCGGGTCAGGTTGGACCAATGCGCGGCTTTGTCGCAGCATGCCTCTCCCGTACAGCCGTCATCCCCGCGCAGAGCCTGTCCCCGCGAAGGCGTGGGACGGGGATCCACCGGTTCGGCCGCACCTCTGAATCCCGGATCGGGGTCCGGGATGACAAGATGTTGGAGAGCAGGGTGGTTTGGAGTTCGAGGCGAGCGCATCGGACTATGGCTGTGAGTTCGGTTCGGTCTACTGGTCCTGCGGTGCCAGGTTGGGGCGAAATCGACGAGCCGCGTCAGGAGTCGGTGAGTCGCGGCTGCGTCCGGCGGGCCGAAACGTGGACCGGCGACGGGCGTAGCTTCTACGTCCCTACTCGATACCTCACGCACCTCCCGCCGACGCATGCTCGACCGCCTCGACCACGACCTCAAAGACGCCATGCGGGCCAAGGACAAGACCCGGCTCCTCGCCCTTCGCGCGATCCGCTCCGCCGTCATCGAAAAGCAGAAAGACGGCTCCGGCTCACTCACCGACGACGACCTCGTCGCCATCGTCCAGAAGCAGGCCAAGCAGCG
Source organism: Bacteroidota bacterium (assembly GCA_038746285.1). NCBI lineage: Bacteria > Pseudomonadati > Bacteroidota > Bacteroidota bacterium. The sequence continues at coordinate 29,164 of JBCDKT010000010.1, read as the reverse complement.
CCGCGACGCGATGCAGCAGTACGAAGACGCCGGCCGCGACGACCTCGCCCAACGCGAGCGCGACGAACTGACCATCATCGCTGAGTACCTCCCTGCCCAACTCACCGACGAGGACATCCAGCGCGTCGTCCACGAGATCGTCGCCCGCACCGGCGCGACGACGATGAAGGACATGGGCCGCGTGATGGGCGAGGCGATGAGCGCGCTTAAGGGCAAGGCCGACGGCAACCGCGTCCGCGTCGCCGTGCAGGAGTTGCTGAGCGCGTGATGCTGGCGTGTGACCCCCCGCTTTTGCGTTCGCGGTCGTTTCCGCGCGTCCACTTCGGTGGTCTCGCTCTCGCCGGATTCCATTCCTCGAACACCGGTCATCCCGGACCCCGATCCGGGATCCACCGGCCAGCATACCTGTGGGTCCCCGCCTGCGCGGGGATGACGAGTGTCGGGGCTTGGAGCGGGACTTCACCTACAATCGAGGCGCACTGCTAATGTCCGCCGGCACCCTCGATCTGGCCCTCGCTGGACTGATCGCGCTCGGCGTGTGGCGCGGCGTGCGTGCCGGTGCGCTTAGCCAACTCGTCGGTACCGTCGGCCTCGTCGTCGCGCTGTGGCTCGCGGCGGGGGCGATGGGTCCGGTGGGCGACCTCGTCGTGGCGAGCCTCGGGCTGTCGGATCGGCTCGCGCCGGTGCTCGGGTTCGGGGTTACCTTCGCGGCGGTGCTCAGCGCGCTCACCTTCGCCGCCTTTCTCGTTCGCAGGGCGCTCGCGCTCCTCAAGCTCGGCGCGGTCGACAAACTGGCCGGGGCCGGGTTCGGCGGGCTGCGCGCCGCGCTCGTCCTGAGCGTGCTCCTCCTCGTCACGAGCGCCGTCGCCCTCCCCGGCGGCGCGCCGCTCCTCGTCGGCGAAGAGACGCGGGAGCAGTCGGTCCTCTACGCCCCCGTCCAGACCCTGGCCCCGAGCGCGTGGGACCTCTTCTGTGCCCTCGCCCCCGGCCTGCAAGACACCCTCCTCGACAAGTTCGACGATGATGACTGACGACCTGTGAGTCCCATTCGTCACTCGTCGTTCGTCACTCGACATGGTTCCCGTTTCCCTCAGGCTCCGCAACTTTCTCTCGTACGGCACCGACGCCGAGCCGCTCGACTTCGAGCAGTTCCACGTCGCGTGCCTCTCGGGCGGCAACGGGCAGGGCAAGTCGGCGCTGCTCGACGCCATCACCTGGGCCGTCTGGGGCGAGGCGCGGAAGTCGAGCGATGCCCGCAAGCCCGACGAAGACCTCCTCCGCATCGGCACGCGCGACATGCAGGTCGAGCTCGTCTTCGACCTCGAAGGCGGGCGCTACCGCGTCGTGCGCTCGTTCCAGCGCTCGGCCTCCGGCAAGACCTCGAAGCCGGGGCTGGAGTTTCAGGCGTGGGACGGCACCGACTTCCGGGCGCTCACTGAGGGTTCGGTCAAGGACACGCAGGCCGTCATCACCGACACGCTCGGGCTGGACTACGAGACGTTCATCAACTCGGCGTTCCTGCTCCAGGGGCGGAGCGACGAGTTCACCAAGAAGAAATCCGGCGAGCGCAAGGAGATCCTCGGCCGGATCCTCGGGCTGGACCGCTACGAGAAATACGCCGCCGTCGCGCGCGGCCGGCTGTCGGAGGCGACCGAGCGTGGCAAGCGGGCCGACCTGGAGATCGAGCGGCTGACGGGGGCGCTCGAAGACGAGGGGCGGTGGAAGGAGGAGGGTGCGGAGCTTGAATCTGTTATTGCAAAACTAAAACAAGACCAGGCCGACGCCGACACCGAGGGCAAGCGCCTCACCGAGCGCCTCGCGGAACTCGACAGCCTAGCCCAGACTGTCGAAGGCCAGCAGGCCCGCCTCGCCCGCCTCGCCGCACGCCGCCAGGAACTCGACCGCGAGCGGACCGACCTCGCCGGGCGGATCACGCAGGCCGAGACGCTGATCGCGCAGCGCGACGCCATCGAGCGCGACTACGAGCGGTGGACCGCGCTCGACAAGGAGTACCGCGACCTCAGCCAGAAAGCCGACCTCTGGCGCGGGGTCGAGAAGCAGCTAAACGAGAAGAAGCTGGAGCTGGAGCGGCAGCGGATGGACCACGAGAAGCGCCTCGGCAAACTCGACGCCGAGGTGCAAGCCGACCGGAAGGCGCACGCCGAGGCCGAGCGTCGCCTCCTCGAACGGCCCATCGCCGAGCGCGGACTGGATGCGGCCCGCACCGCCGAGCGCGAGCTTGAAGCCCTGCGTGCCCGCCGCACCGAGCGGCAGGCGTTCGAGGCCCGCATCACGGCGCTCGACAAGTCGCTGGCGAGCGAGCGGGGGGCGCTCCAGGCCAGCATCCGCAGCCTGCGCGAGCAGATCAAGTCGGCCAGCGTCCACGCCCAAGCCCTGCCCGGTCTGAAGCAGCAGGCGTCGGACCTGGAGCAGCGCGTCGCCACAGTCGAGTCGGTGAAGGCCGAGCAGGCGACCGTGCGCGAGCAGGGGAGCGGCGTCAAGGCCGAGATCGACGGGCTGCAGCGCGAGATCGAGCGCCTGCGGGGCGAGGTGAAACGGGTGGACGAGAAGGCCGAGCGGATGCGAGCCCTCGACACCGAGACGTGCCCGACCTGCGGGACCGACCTCACGCCCGAGCACCGCCGGACTGTCGGGCAGACCTATGCCGAAGAAAAGGCTGCGCTCGCAGCCGGGATCGCCCGCGTCGAGGGCGAGGTGCAGCAGCGGCAGGAGCAGCGCGCCGGCCTGCTCCGCCGCTTTGCCGACCTCAAGGCACGGATCGAGCAGCAGAACGGCGTGGCCGACACCCTCGCCGCGGTGCAGGGCCGGATCGCCACCGCCGAGGAGGCCGTCGCCGACCTCGCCGCGCGGCGGACCCGCGCCGACGACCTCGACCGGCAGCTTCGGGACGACGCCTTCAGCCCCGCCCTCCGCGCCGAGCGGACCGACCTCGAAGACAGGCTCCGCGAGCTTCCGTTCGACCCCGAGCGGTTCGAGCAGGTGCAGGCCGAGGCCGCGCAGCGCGCCCGCCACGAAGCCACGCTGCGCGACCTGGGCGAGGTCGAGGGGCGGCGCGACACGCTCGCGCAGAAGATCGAAGCCGGACAGCGCGAGGAAGCAGCGCTCCGCGAGCAGCTCGCCTCGGGCGAGGCCTTCGCGCCGGTCCAGCGGCAGATCGACGCGCTCCAGCAGCAGCTCGGCACGCTCGGCTACGACGCCGCCCGCCACGACGCCGTCCGCCGCGACCGCGACGCCCTCGCCGAGGCACCCGACCGCCGCTCGGCGCTCCTCAACGCCCGCGACCGGCTCGCCGACTGGACCGCCCGTCGTACCCAGATTGCCGACGAAGTCGCCCAGAACGACGAAGACACCGGTGCGCTCCGCGCCGCCGTCGAGGCCGCGCAGTCGGGCCTCGCTGCCCGCGCCGACCTCGCCGAGCAGCAGCGTACCCACACCGAGCGCCGCGCCGGGCTCGCCACCCGCCTCAGCGACGCCCAGGCCCGCCTCGGCGGCATCCGCGAGCGCCTGGAGCGCGCCGCCCGCGACCGCGACGCGCTCAAGGCCGTCCGCGCCGAGCACCGCGACGCCATGCGGGACCGCACGCTCTACCGCCACCTCCGCGACGCCTTCGGCAAGAACGGCATCCCGGCGCTTATCATCGAGGAGACCCTGCCCGAGATCGAGGACCGGGCGAACGCGCTCCTCGACCGCCTCGCCAAAGGTCGCACCCGCGTCACGCTGGAGACGCTGAAGGACAAAAAGACCGGCGGGACGAAAGAGACGCTCGACATCAAGATCACCGACGCCGGCGGCGTGCCGCGCCCCTACGAGACCTTCTCCGGCGGCGAGGCCTTCCGGGTCAACTTCGCGCTCCGCATCGCCCTCGCACAACTGCTGGCCGAGCGCAGCGGCGTCCGCATCCGCACGCTCGTCGTCGACGAGGGCTTCGGGACGCAGGACAAGCAGGGCATCGAGCGTCTCGTCGAGGCCATCCAGGCCATCCGCGAGGACTTCGACAAGATCCTCGTCATCACCCACCTCGACGAGCTAAAGGAGGCGTTCCCCGTCCGCATTGAGGTCAAGAAAGACCCCGTCGACGGCTCCGGCTACGACGTGATCGGCGTCTGAGGGCTACGCGGTGCTCGCCCTCCCGGCGGACTCACTCAGTTTCTTGGGAGAAATACCCGTTCTCGCGTACGTCGGTCAGTAGGTCGGCCTCCTGTGGCTGCCAACCGGCCCACTCGCGCGTGAGGGCGCTGGAGATGGGGTTGTCGATCTGCACGAAGCCTGCCAGCCAACCGAAATGGCTGGGGGCCTCGCTGGCCGGAATCGCGCGCACCGGGACGCCTAGCCCCTCGCCGATGACCTCAGCGATCCGGCGCATCGGGATGCCTTCCTCGGCCACGCCGTGCAGCACGGTCCCCGGCTCAGCCTTCTCGAAGGCCAGGCGGAAGAGCCGCGCGGCGTCGAGGCGATGCACCGCCGGCCAGCGGTTCTCGCCTTCCCCGACGAAGGCGGAGACGCCGGTCTGGCGCGCGGCCTCGATGAGCGCCGGCACGAAGGCGGTGTCGCCGGGGCCGTGCACGGAGGGGGGGAGGCGCACCACGCTCGCGCGGACGCCGCGCCGGGCCGCCGGCAACGCCGCCTCCGAAGCCGCACGCACAGACCCTGGGTTGTTCGGGTCCGGCGCATCTTCTTCCGTGCCGAGCCGGCCAGGGGCAAGCACCGTCGTGGCCGAGGTCGCCACGAACGGCTTGCCCGATCCTTCGAGCGCGTCGGCTATCGCCTCAACGGCGCGCCGGTCGATCCGGTTGTTCTCCTCGTACCGGGAGAAATCGTGGATGAACGCCGTGTGGATGACGCCGTCGGCAGCCCGAGCGCCGGCGGCGAGGCTGGCGGGGTCTGTCAGGTCGCCGCGGTGTACGCCGATGCCTCGCTGGCGGAGGGTCTCGGCGGCTGCATCACTGCGGGCGAGGCCAGTCACCTCGTAGCCGTCGTCCAGGAGGCGGCGTGTGATGGCGGAGCCGATGAAGCCGGTGGCACCGGTCACGAAAACACGCGCTGTGGGGATTGCGGAGGTAGTCTCTTGCGTAGGCATAGGGGGGCGATGTTGAAGCGGAGAACGGCCAAATGCCGCCTGGCGTCCGGTTCTGCCGAGGCAGCGTGGGGATACAACCGGACCGGCACGCGAGCGGATGACCCAGAATCACGCAATTCTTGCCTGATCTTACTTATCTGCTTTCGTGGCCGCTCCGGCCGCGGCACAGTAAACGAACTTGCAGAGTCCCAAGATGCAGCAGTGTCGTGCGCGACAGCGAGGCAGTATCTATCGGAGTTCGAGTTTCGGAGACAAGCGATATGGCTATGAACAGTAGCACGACGGACCCTAGCCTGGCAACGCAACGGGCAGAGTTGGCCAGCCTCATTGCACGATTTGCCTCTGCTGAGGGTAGCCACGCTACGACCATCGAGCCGCTGAAGCTGATCCGGTACGCGCGGCCCACTCGTCCGCTACACCTGCAACAGGGCGTGGCGCTCTGGATCCTGGCGCAGGGCCGGAAAGAACTCGTCCTGGCCGAGGAGACGTTCGCGCACGGCCCCGCCGAGTGCCTCGTGGTGTCGTTCGAACTCCCGGTCATCGTGCGGGTGCTCGAAGCAAGCCCTGATGCGCCGTGCTTAGGCTTAGCGCTCGCGCTGAACCCGGCCGAGGTAGCGGCGGCGACGGCAAAGCACGGCCTGGAAGAGGCTACGCTCAGCGGCTCCGAGTTGGATCGCGGCGTGTCTATCCGTCCGGTCACCCACACGCTGCTCGATGCGACCGTGCGCCTGGTGCGGCTCCTTCAATCTCCTCGCGACGCCGGTGCGCTTGTGCCGTTGGTGCTCGAAGAAGTCCAGTACCGGCTCTTGACAGGGCCGCACGGCGCACTCGCACGGCAGATCGCCAGGGCCAACCCACGGCTCCAGGCCGTCGCGCAGGCAATCGCGTGGCTCAAGGCGAACTACGCCGAGCGGTACGATCTGAAGGCGCTCACGCGCGAGGTGGGCCTGAGCGCCTCGGCGCTGCATCGCCACTTCAAGGCCGTGACGGCGATGACGCCGCTCCAGTACCAGAAAGAACTGCGATTGCGCGAGGCGCGCGCGCAGATGCTGGGCGAGGGCCTGACCGCTGCGACGGCTGGGTACCGCGTGGGCTACGCCAGCCCGTCCCAATTCAGCCGCGAATACAGGCGCCTCTTCGGTGCCCCTCCCACCCGCGATATCGCTCGGCTAAGGGCGAATCGCGAGAAGGCAGTGACCGGTAACTGAGCTTCGGGGCAGCGCAACGTAACTCGCCTGACGGACTACAGTAAAACGTTGCCAAGTTGCGCAAGAGGTATTTCTGCGCTATCACGTTGAGGCATCCTACAACATCCGGCCCGTCGAACCGTCCGCATCGAGGTCAGGAAAGACCCCGTTGACGGCTCCGGCTACGACGTGATCGGCGTCTGGCAGGGAAGCGCTCAAGTGCATGGGGCAATCGGGGTGGCTCAGGTCGACTTTGTTACCCTACGGTCCGCACCCCGGGCCTGCGACAAGAGTCTTCCCGCGAGCCGCCGTACGGCCTCCTGGTTTGCTTCGTCGTGGATGAAGGGGGCGTGCTCGAACGGTCCGGTCCTGCTGGCGAACCCAGACGCCGGGAGCGAGCGGTCGAGAAGTAGCCGGACGATGTCGGCGGCAGCGTCTCCTGGAGGACGGGTCTCGGCCCAGAACAGAGGACGCATGAGGCGGCGCACGAGCGGGGGCAGTTCTCGGCGGATCTCCGTATCCACCGCCCCCGGCCCGTAGCCCCACACTGAGGTGCCGCGCCGGGCGAGGTCCGCCGCCCACAGGTCGTTGGTGAGTTGGGCCTGGCCGTGAGCCGCCATGCCGGTCCCGAGGTCGGCAGGCTCAGATGGGACTGCTCCGAAACGACTTGGGAGGCGTCCGCTCTCGGCTGCGGCGACGTTGACGACGCGGGCTCCGTCCGCGAGAGCGACGCTCTCGTTCGTGGCGACGCGCGCGAGCCACGACGTGGAGATGTTCTCGTCGATCCCTTCGGCCGTCGGCCGTGACGCTGGCTTGAGCGTGCCGACCGCGTGAACGATGGCCGAGAACCCTTCCGTCCCAGCGAGCGTGCTGGCCTCCGCTGCTAGCCGGTCGGCCTCGGCTACGAGCGAGAGGTCGCCCGTGAGGACGGTGACCTGGCCCGGTAAGCTGCCAGCACGGCGCTCGACAGCGCGAGCCTTCGCCTCGCTCCGCCCCAGCCCGACGACGCGCCAGCCCCGCTCTGCGAGCTGGGTGGCGACCTCGGCCCCGATCCCGCCCGTTGCCCCCGTCACGAAGGCAGCTTTGGGCTCCGGTACCTCGCGCTCGGCGTAGGCCTCGCGTCCCCATCCCCACGACGGCCGGGTTCCATGCTCGACGGCCACAACAGCCGCCAAGAACGTCAGAACGTGCATCAGTTCGAGAACGAGGACGTCGGCAGCTCCCGCCCCTTCCAGTCCAGTGAGTGGCGTTGCGAACGAGAGGAGCAGGACCACGAACGCGACCCCGAAGAACACCCACCGCGCCCGCGACCGCTGGAAGACGACGCCGAGCCCGGCCCGGAGGAGCCCAGCCCCGGCCACGCCCCCCACGCTCGCCACGACGACGGGCGCGAGCGTCAGGGGCTGTCCGGCGGAGATGGCGACTACGCCGGGGCCGAACCCGCCGAGCGCGGAGGCTATGGCGAAGAGGAGAGCGTTGATGAAGGCAGCGAAGACCGCGCCGGTGAGGACGAAGAGGATGAGCTTCATGAGTGTGAGTGTTTAGTGGTGAACTGTAAGTAGGGGGTCGCCTTCCGTTGGCTGGGTAACGGGTCAGTCCAGGCTTCGGTCGAGCTTGACGAGGAGACCGTGGAGGCGGTCGAGGTCGTCAGCGGACAGGGCTGAGAGACGGTCTTCGATGAAGGTGTCGTGGGCGGGGACCTCGCGGTCGAGCAGCGCACGCCCACCCTGCGTGAGATGGACCGCCTTCGTCCGCCCGTTGGGGACCCGGTGGACGTATTCCTTCGCTTCCAGCTTGGCGAGGAGTTGGCTCACGTTCCCTTTCGTGGTGGCGAGCCGGCCGGCCAGGTCATCTTGGAGCGCCCCTTCGGCTGCGCCGACCGCCGCGAGCAGAGCGAACTGTCCCGCCGTGAGGTCGAGGTCTGCGAGTGGGCCTTCGGCCGCGCGGCCTACCTTTTGGGCTACGCGAACGAGCCGGAGCCACGTACGGACGGGGAGCGAGCGAGTGGTCATAGTATAGTGCTAAACATTGGTGTGCCCCATAAGTTTCTTCCCCGTCCGCATCGAGGTCAGGAAAGACCCCGTCGACGGCTCCGGCTACGACGCGATCGGCCTCTGTACAGCCGCACCTGGGGCTGGGCTAGAACTTGCCGCCGTTGACGGAGTCTGCTGCGGCCGGGACGTCCTCGGCGTTGGTCCACCGCTCGGCGACCATCCCGCCATCGATCCGGTACAGATCCACCTGCGCGACCTCCTGGTCTCCCCGCGACGCGCGGCAGAGCGTCGCCACGAAATTGCCCTGGCCGACAAGCAGAAAGATCTCGTGGTACTGCAAGCGGTCGGGAGAGCGGAGCATCGCCCGGAAAGCGTCGAGACCGTCTGCTAGGTCTGCATCGTGCTGCACGATGTCCTGCGCGATGTAGTCTGCTGCCCTCGGGGAACGCTCACCCGGTGTCAACAAGTCCTCGGTCATGGACCGGACGAGGGCTTTGTTGGCTTCGGTTTGATCCAAGTCCTCGATCTCCGTTGGCCCGTCGACCGACGTGTGGCCCGACGGCGTCTCCGCGACGTACGGTGCGATCACGTCCCAATGCTCGACGATTAGGTCGTCGGAGTCAGTATCGAAAAAATCCGTCGTGACCCATTCGGCCGCACCGTTGTTCAGGCTCTGATAGGCGTGGACGAAGACGTAGCGACCGTCCTCGATGCCGCGAACGATCTCGATGTCTCGGATCGGGTTTCGCTGAATGAATGGCTCGAAGAAGGCGACGAAGCCCTCGACACCGTCGCGTACACCGGTCGAGTGCTGGGTATAGCGGTCGCCTGTGTAGCGAGTGACGGCTTCTCGTGCGCGTCCATCCCGGATGCCCTCGAGGTAGAGAGCCTTTGCATGATCGAGCTTCCTAGACATAGCGGGGGAGTACGGAGAACCAGGAGTGCGGTAGAACAGCGTGCGGCTATGCCGCGCCCCGAGCGAGAGCGGTCCGACCATCCTCTCTACTCGGGCAGCGCCCTGACGCTGCGAACGGGGCCGACATCGCCCACTCGGGATGTCGAACGAGGCCAAAGCCTGCTGCGAGGGCCAGGAGTAGGGGCACGACGGAAGGGGAGCGGGTGATACGGTCGGTAAAGGAGAGAACTTGGTTGAGCGGCATCAACGGCGCGAGTGCGGCACAACGGAGCGGCGCTTCAGCCGTGCCGGGGACGGAGCGTTCCGGTCGAAGATAGCGACTGGCGGTAGCACGGCGAACGCGGAGCCGTTCAGCCCGACGTTGGCCTGCGAGCGCGGGACTCTCCGAGTACCTTCTCGCGGGTACGGGCCGGGAAGCGCCGGGCACCTATTTCGTGGAGGTGAACCGGGCAATACACGACGCCTTGCACCCTATGCCTCGCATCCCACCCAGATATGCCGATGTCGATCTGCCAGTGCTGGCCGCAGCTGGAGCAGCGACTGAGGCTGGGCCAGCCACCCGCTTTGGTTGCCACCTCCGTCGAGCGCTCATCGAGGAGAGGGTGCGACTTTCCTCTGTACCGGAATGCGTTAGGTAGCTAGCCGCAGCAACTCATTTTGGAGAGGGCGTTTCTGGACGGCGTAGACGTGGTTGTCCCAGGCGTTCGTGTAGTCCCGGACCCAGCGCATGCCCGACGCCTCGGCGAGACGGCGGTACGCATCGCGGCCGAGCGAGGTGTAGCCAAACGTCACGCCGTCCATCTTGCTCTCCGTCACGCCCTTCGCCTCGCCCGAGGTAAACACGAAGCGCCCGCCGGGTCGGAGCCACCGTGCCACCTTCCCGATCACGGCGGCCTGCTCGGTCTCTGACAGGTGAAACAGCACGCCCCAGGCGACGACGGCGTCGAAGGTTTCCGGTTCGAAGCGGGCGTCCTGGGCGCGCTCGCAGCGGGCGGGCACGGCGGGGAAGTGCGTGCGGTACCTCGCCAGCATCGCTGGGGACGAGTCCAGCCCGGTCACGGCGAAGCCTTGTTGGAGCAGGAAGCGGGAGACCGGGACGCCGTTGCCGCAGCCGAGGTCGAGGACGGCCGCGCCGGCCGGGAGGGGGCAGGCGAACGCCGCGAGATCATCCAGGCCGGCCTCGGGGTCGCGCGCTAAGGCGTACCAGTCGGCGATCTGGTCGTACGGGCGCACAGCAGCCTCAAACGCCGACGCTGAGCGTCAGCGTCGTGTACGTCTGCACGGGGCGACCGCCGTGGCGGCCGGGGCGGAAGCGTGTGCGGCGGGCCGCGTCGAGCACAGCCTCCTCGACGCCGTAGCCGATCTCGGCGACCCGCTCCTCGCGGTCGCGCTTGTCGAGCAGCACCCGTTCGAGGATGACCGTCTCCTGCACCCGGCCGCGCTCGTCGATCAGGGCGCGGATGCGGACGCGGGCGCGGATGTCGCGTCGCTCAGCCTCGCGCGGGTAGTCTGGGAAGACTGGCGTCACCGTGCGCGGCCGGCGGTCGGCGCGCTCGACGAAGACCGGCCCTTCGGGTTCGCCGTCGAGTTCCTCCAAGCCCGGCGGCGCGTCGATCTCGACGGGCGCGACGTCCGGGCTAAGGTCGGGCACGTCGAGTTCGATCACCTCCTCGGGGATTTCCACGTCGTCCGGCACCTCGACGGGCGGGAGCGTCGGCGGCGGGGGCGGGGCGGCCCGGCGCGTCTGCGCCGTCGGCTCGATCAGTTCGAGCTCGATCCGCTCCTGCGGCGTGGCGACGTAGCGCCGCTCGGGAGCCGGCCGCTCGGCGGGCCAGAGCCGGAAGGCCAGCGTCAGCACGAGCAGGCTCAGCGCGAGCGCGCCCAGGATGCGCGCCCGGTAGGCCTGGTTGTGGCCTTCGGAGCGGAGACGTCGGGGATGCGGGGAGGTGGGCTCGGGCACGAGGGAGAAACGCAGCGTGTCGGGGTGGAAGTATAGCGCGGGGTCGGGTGTGAAAAGAGGCACAAAGGCGAGTCGCCGCGCCTGGGCCGGCGCGCACGGCTTGCCCGGACCTCGGCGCGCGGCGTAGCTTCCGTCTGCTGCGCACCCTGCCTCCACTACCTGTGCCCGACGCACGCCTCGTTCTGCCCGACCCTGACCGGAGCCGACTCGCTCCCTAGCCTTCCCGTTTTGGGGAGGCTTTTTTTATATCGACCCTCCACGCCCGACGATACGTCAGTCTCCATTGGCCCCTGCTTTCCATGACGCCTGACTCTACCTCTGACCGCGCCCCGGCGAAGCTCGCCCTCGAAGACGGGACCGTCGTCACCGGCCTGGCCGTCGGCCACCTCGGCGAGACGGCCGGCGAGCTGTGCTTCAACACGAGCATGTCCGGCTACCAAGAGATCATGACCGACCCGAGCTACGTCGGGCAAATCATGATGATGACCTACCCGCACATCGGCAACTACGGCGCGGCCGAGGCCGACCTCGAAGCCGACCGCCCGATGGTCGCCGGCCTCGTCACGCGCGCCTTCGTCGATCAGTATTCCAATACGCTTGCCGACGAGAGCTTCGAGGCCTGGATGCGGCGGCACGAACTCGTCGGCATCACCGGGGTCGACACGCGGCGGCTCGTCCGGCGCATCCGACAGGGCGGCGTCCTGAACGCCGTCATCTCGTCGGTGGACCTCGACGACGACAGCCTCGTGGCGAAAGCGAAGGCGCACCCGAGCATGGCCGGGCTCGAACTCGCCAGCCGCGTCACCACCAGCGAGGCCTACGACTTCGCCGAAGGGGAGGGCCCTCGGGTCGCGGTCTACGACTACGGCGTCAAGCGCAACATCCTCCGCTCGTTTGCCCGGCGCGGCTGCACCGTCCGCGTCTTCCCCGCATCGACCCCGCTCGCAACGGTCCTCGACTGGAACCCCGACGGCCTCTTCCTATCCAACGGCCCCGGCGACCCGCGCGCGATGCCGGACGCCGTCGAGACCGCGAAGGCCGCCTCCGAGAGCGGGCTGCCGACCTTCGGCATCTGCCTCGGCCACCAGCTCATGGGCCTCGCGCACGGGATCGAGGTCTACAAGATGAAGGTTGGCCACCGCGGCGCGAACCAGCCCGTCAAGAACCTCGACCGAGGCGACGTCGAGATCTCGACCCAGAACCACGGCTTCGCCGTTGAGGAAGACTCGGTCACCGATGCCGTTGCCCGCGTGACCCACCGCAACCTCAACGACGGGACCGTCGAGGGCCTGCGCTTCGTCGCCTTCCCCGGGCTCTCAGTGCAGTACCACCCCGAGGCGTCGCCCGGCCCGCACGACAGTGCCTACCTCTTCGACCAGTTCCTCGACCTCATCGCCGAGACCCACCCCGAAACCGCCTGACCGATGGCTGACCCTCGCGCTCGCATCCGCCGCGTTGTCGGACGCGCCGTACCGCGCCCGCCGATGGAAGTCGCGTGGCGGCTGCGCTGCGAGATGAAGGCGCTCGGCCTCCTCCCACCCAACCCCGATGGACACGTTCGCAAGCGTGTCGGTCGTCCGCCTCCTCCTAAACTCCTTCCTCCGGCCTCCTGATGGCTACCGAACGCAAAGCACACATCGTCTACTACGACCCCGACGCCGAGGGCGAGTCCGCCTCGCTCGCCGCGCTCAACGACCTCCTCGGCGACGGCTGGCTCCCGCTCCACGTCGCCGCGATGGGCGGGGCCTCGACCGGCATCGACTCCGACCTCGCGCCCCGCGCCGGGTACGCCGCGCTCGTCGTCCTCGAACGGCCGAAGGACTACACCGTCAGCGGCTTCGGCAGCTGACGAGAGCAACCGGAGCAACGCTCTGTACGGGCGGGTCTCAGACCCGCCCCCACGTCTGCGCCACCGCTACGCTTCACCCACACCGCCGTGCCCAAACGCACCGACATCAACAAAATCCTCCTCATCGGCTCCGGCCCGATTGTGATCGGGCAGGCGTGCGAGTTCGACTACTCCGGCAGCCAGGCCTCGAAGGCGCTCCGCGCCGAGGGCTACGAGGTCGTCCTCGTCAATTCCAACCCGGCGACCATCATGACCGACCCGGTCATGGCCGACACGGTCTACCTCCAGGAGCTGACGCCGAAGTCAATCAAAGAGATCGTCGAAAAAGAACGGCCCGACGCCGTGCTTCCGACGATGGGGGGGCAGACAGCGCTCAACCTCGCCGAGGTGCTCCACGAGGAGGCGTACTGGAAGACAATGGGCGTCGACGTGATCGGGGTCGACATCGACGCGATCCGCATCACCGAGGACCGCCAGCGCTTCCGCGACCTCATGGAGTCGATCGGCCTCGACCAGGCGCGGAGCCGTGTGGCGAAGTCGCTCCTCGAAGCCAACGAGATCGCCCAGGAGCTAGGCGGCGGGCTCGGCTTCCAGCCCATCGTCATCCGGCCGAGCTTCACGATGGGCGGGGCCGGCGGCGGCATCGTGTGGTCGGCCGACGAGTTCGACCGCAAGGTCACGCGCGGGCTCGAGCTCTCGCCCATCCACGAGGTGTTGATCGAGGAGTGCCTCTTCGGGTGGAAAGAGTACGAGCTCGAACTTCTCCGCGACGCGGCCGAGAACGTCATCATCATCTGCTCGATCGAGAACCTGGACCCGATGGGGGTCCACACGGGCGACTCGGTGACCATCGCCCCGCAGCAGACCCTCACCGACAAGCAGTTCCAGCAGATGCGCGACGCCGCGATCCGGGCAATGCGCTCGATCGGCACCTTCGCCGGCGGGTGCAACATCCAGTTCGCCTTCGACCCCGCGACCGGGCGCATGGTCGTCATCGAGATCAACCCGCGCGTGTCCCGGAGTTCGGCGCTCGCGTCGAAGGCGACGGGCTACCCGATTGCCAAAGTCGCCGCCCGCCTCGCCGTCGGCTACACGCTCGACGAACTGCCGAACGAAGTTACCGGCACGACGAGCGCGTGCTTCGAGCCGGCCCTCGACTACGTCGTCACCAAAGTCCCGCGCTTCAACTTCGAGAAGTTCGAGGGCGTCGACGAGGAACTGACGACCCAGATGAAGGCCGTCGGCGAGGCGATGGCAATCGGGCGGACGTTCACCGAAAGCCTCCAGAAAGCCTGGCAGAGTCTCGAACTCGGCTACGCCGGCCTCGGGGCCGACCGCGACCCGGACCACCGGACGAGGGTCCGCGAGCGGCTCAAGAAGTCGTATTGGGACCGGACGCTCCAGATCCGCAACGCCTTCACCCACGGCGCGAGCGTCGAGGAGATCGCCGACATCACCCGCGTCGACCCCTGGTTCCTCCACCAGATCAAGGCCCTCGTCGAGACCGAGCGCGAGATCAGCACCCTCGCCCTCCACGAACTCGAGGCCAACCTGTTGCTGCGCGTCAAGCAGCACGGTTTCTCCGACCGCCAGATTGCCTTCCTCCTCAAAGACGAGGTCACCGAAGACGACGTGCGGGCGCATCGCAAGGAGCTTGGCCTCACGCCGACCTACCGGGTCGTCGATACCTGCGCGGGCGAGTTCGCCGCCGAGACGCCGTACTTCTACTCGACCTATGACCAGGGCGAGACCGAGAGCGAGGCGACGGACCGCCGGAAAGTCCTCATCCTCGGCTCCGGCCCGAACCGGATCGGGCAGGGCATCGAGTTCGACTACTCGTGCGTCCACGGCGTCCTCGCCGCGCGCGAGCTCGGCTACGAGGCCATCATGATCAACTGCAACCCCGAGACCGTCTCGACCGACTTCGACGTGGCCGACAAGCTCTACTTCGAGCCCGTTTTTTGGGAGCGCGTCCTCGACGTGATCGAGCACGAGCGGCCCGAGGGTGTCATCCTCCAGCTCGGCGGGCAGACCGCGCTCAAGCTCGCGGGCGGGTTCCAGGAGCACGGCATCCACATCTTCGGGACGCCGTACCCCAAGATGGACCTCGCCGAGGACCGGGGTAAGTTCTCCGAAATCCTCGAAGAGCTGGGCGTCCCATTCCCCGAATATGGCATGGCACAGACCGTCGACGAGGCGGTCGACGTGGCCGAGGGGATCGGCTACCCGATCCTGATCCGCCCGAGCTACGTCCTCGGCGGCCAGGGGATGCGGATCGCGATCAACAAAGAAGAGGTCTCGGGCTACGTCGCCGACATCCTCCAGATGCTCCCCGAGAACGACATCCTCCTCGACCTCTTCCTGGAGAACGCCATCGAGGTTGATTGCGACGTGATCTTCGACGGCGACGAGCTCGAAGTCTGCGGCATCTTGCAGCACATCGAGCCCGCCGGGGTCCACTCAGGTGACTCGACGGCCGTGCTCCCGCCGTACTCGCTCTCCGACGAGGTCCAGGCCACGATCCGCGACTACGCCGAGCGCATCGCCCGGCGTCTGGAGATCCAGGGCCTGATGAACGTCCAGTTCGCCATCAGAGACGAGACGGTCTACGTGATCGAGGCCAACCCGCGTGCCAGTCGGACGGTCCCGTTCATCGCCAAGGCGACCGGCATCGCCTACGCCGCGATTGGGACGAAAGTCATGCTCGGCGAGAAGCTGGCGACGTTCCGCGAGCGAGGCGAGCTCGAGAGCACGCTCGAAGGCTACGCCGTCAAGGAGCCGGTCTTCTCGTGGACCAAATTCCCCGAGGTGGCGAAGGAGCTAGGTCCCGAGATGAAGTCGACCGGCGAAGCCATCGCCTTCGTCGCCGACCTGACCGACGAGCACTTCAGCCGCCCCTACGAGATGCGCAACCTCTACCTCAGCCGGTAGCCGCCGTGCCGCGCATCTCCGAGTTTTTCGGCATCGTTATAGCGATCTACTACGACGATGCGGGCCAGCACAGCAAGCCGCACTTTCACGCGCAGTACGCCGAGCACCGGGCCGTCTTCAGCATTCCCGACAGCGACTTGCTAGCAGGCACCCTTCCGCGTCGACAGCGGCGACTCGTGCAAGCGTGGGCGGCCCTGCGCGAAGCCGAACTGGAACAGGCGTGGAGTCGCGCGTTGAACATGGAGCCTCCCGGAACCATCGAACCGCTTCGCTGACCATGCCTGAAGTCCAAACTGAGCCAGAAGTCGTCGTAGGCCCTGAGCCGCTGGCCCCGCGTGTTGTCGCCGTGTCGGCGGTTGGAGGCGCGACGATTCGTGTTGCGTTCGAAGACGCTGAGGTGCGGACCTTCGATGTAGCACCGCTCCTGACGCGAGGGGTGTTCCGGCAGCTTGCCGTTCCCGATGCCTTTGCAGCAATCAGCATCGTGGAAGGCGGCGGCGGCGTCGAGTGGGCTGCCGGTCCTGACCTCTCCGCGAATCGGCTTTACTTCGATGGAGAGCCTGCTGAGGCGGCGTAGTTACAGACACCGCCTTCGTCGCCGACCTCACCGATCATTGCCTTTCAGACGCCCCTACGAGATGAGGAATCTGTATCTTAGCCGTTAGCGGGTTGTCCAGATGCGGCAGTCAGTAGCTCCCGGGACACTATCTCTTTGACCAAGCTCATTTCACAAATGCGCGTAGCAGTCATTCATCGTCTTACTTGCTTCGTGTTCGGAGCGTTGATTACGGCTGGCTGCGATGCCGGGTCTCCAGAGTCACCCGCTTCTTCCGTGGACACCACGCCCCCGGAAGTGACAGTGCTGAGTCCTCTATCCGGGGCTACGGTAGAAAGCACAGTCACTGTTGACGTGGACGCAACGGACGAGAGTGGGGTAGAACGCATCGAACTCTGGATTGACGGAGCGTTAGAAGCAACAGACCCAGAGGCTCCGTGGAGTCTCGCGTGGGACACAAAGAACTACGATAACGGTACGGTGCTTCTCTCAGTTAAAGCGTTTGACGGGGTAGGCAACGAGGCTTCCACTGCGCCTGTGAGCATGGACATCGCAAACGTCTCCAGGGTGTCTATCGTCAACACAGCCCGAAGTACGGTAGAAGTGGTGCTCAACGGTGGTCAAACAGTCCGCCTGAGCAGTAATGAGACTCTCATGTACTCAGAGGCAGGCCAAGAGTCTCTTTCGTACGAGGCTGCTACAGCTAGATTCTATCCGAACGCTGCGAGGCCGGATCCGCAGGTGCTCTGGTCCGGTCTAGTCGATCTCAGCAGTGGGCGAGACCGCGAAGTCATGCTGGAAGTCTCGTCGTCGTATGCTTTGTTTGCTTACGAACCTACTGATAGTAGGTCTTTCTCTAGGGTAGTCGCATACTACGATGACGGAACGACAGCGACGATCAATGCCTTATTCCAGCTAGGGGGAGGACCGATAGGGTACTTGCCTATCGATGGGCTCGCCTACATGGAGGGGTACGGGGCTGGAATACAGGCGTTTTGGGTTCCAGGTAAAGACTTTGTCGTCCCCAACGTGCCCAACCAATTAATTGTGCTAGAGTACCCGTTTCTGGAGCCGTGAGGAGAGTTCCGTTTGCGGTGTGTATCCGGTAGGCTGATCGCGAGCTTCAGCATGGACGATCTCGTCGAGGGGCTCGCCTTCCATGAGGTCAGCGTAGAGGCGTTCGGCGGTCTCGAGCAGCACGTCGGGGCGCTGGTAGAAGCCGCTGTCTAGGCGCTCCTGGATCTGGTCGTGCCGCTTGTCAGGCAGATCGGGCGGTGTGGGGGTAGCGTCGTGCGCGAGCGTGAAGCGGAGTGGTTGAGCACCCATAGTGTGAGACTCGATAGCGAACGGAAGGCGAAGGCGGAAGGAGACCGACCGTAGCAGAGGTATCGGGCAGTCCAGAGGATTAGTAAAGAGACGAGGCGAAAGGGCCGCGTGCTTACCCAGCAGCCGGGGCAAACGCGAGGCCGCGCGGCCTCGCTGCCGGCGTCTGTAACGGGTACGTGACCGCCTGGGGTTTCGGATACGTGCACCGGAAGACTTGCGCTTAGCGTGTATCGATACGACCTTCGGCCTCTTCCCTCACTAAACCGGTTTGCCCTATGCAACCCTCTTCTTTCCTACGCGGTGGCCTGTGCGTCCTCGCCCTCCTCGCGCTGGCTGCAGGAGCGCCCGACGCCGCCGCCCAGGAGACCGTTCGCTCGTGGACGAGCGACGTCAAGCTCGACAACGGAGCCACGGCAGCGTGGACCACCACCATCGTCTACGACGCGTCGAGCGGCCTGTACACCCGCACGATTACCGATGCGTCGGGAGCCGTCGTCAAGCAGACGACCACCGACACGGCCGTCGTCGCGCCGAGCGACGAGGAGATTGCCCGCGCCCGCGCCCTGATCCTCGGCGACGCTGAGCTTGGCGCGCTCTACGACCGGGCCGACAACCCGACGCTCTCCGGCGGGTTCGTGCTGGTGCGGGAAAAGGGCCACGCCTGCGCCCCCGGCTCGCGCTGCCTCATGTTCGACATGTACGACGTCGAGGGCCGGAGCGCGGAGCGCATCCGGTTCATCGTCGTCGACCTCGGCACGGACACGATCGTCTCGCGCGACTTCGACCCGGCCCGGGACAGCAACGAGACCCGGTTCAACCGCGACCGGCGTACCGACAGCCGCTAACCCTTTCCCAACGCCAACCTATTCAACCATGCGACACGTATCACCTGGCTTTATCGCGGCGCTGGGGCTCCTGCTCGTCACGGCACCCGCGCACGCCCAAGACTTCACCTTCTCCGCCCCTCCCACCTACAGCGCCACGGCAGACTGCAACGCGCCCATCATGGGGCATGTGGACTGGCCTGCCGACAACCCGGTCTGGTCGTTCGACTACGTCCGGCCCACCGAAAGCTCGGGCACCGACGGCTCGGGCCTGGAAATCCTCAACGCGTACTACCGGGGTTACCTCGTCTTCAAGCGCGCCCACACCCCCATCCTCAACGTCGAGTACGACGGGAGCGGGTGCGGCTGCTTCCGGGACTGGAACTACTCCGAGGCCGGCTTCGCCGTGACGGGCATCCGTCCAGGGGGCTGCTTTGCCGACGCCACTCCCGGCACCGTCCAGACCACCTGCGACAGCAACCAGGACGGCGGGATGGGCGGCGACACTGGCAGCTTCCGGGGTGTCGCCATCGAGGAGTACGACGACGAACTCGTGCTGACGACCCATATGAACGCGGGCTGGTACCGCTACCGGATGAAATGGCACTTCTACCGCGACGGGCGCGTCCGGCCGGAGTACTCCTTCGCCTCGGCGTCCGCCGTCTGCACCGATCAGAGCCGCCGCCACCACGTCTACTACCGCTTCGACTTCGACCTCCTCGAAGGGCAGCCGAACAACGGCGAGGACCAGATCTACGAGGTCAACCCGGCGACCAACCAGGTCAAGCGCCTCGCGCAGGAGGCCCAGCGCACCTGGGGTGATCCGGCCGACGGCGTCTTCTGGGCCGTGCGCGACGCCAGCCTCCGGGCGGGGTACAAGATCATCCCGTCGCCGTCGGACCTCGCGCTGCCGGTCGATAGCTTCTCGAAGCTCGACATGATGGCGGTCAAATACGTGCCGGGCGAGTTCGACGACGATAGCCCGGGGTGTGCCATCGACCCGGACCGGCCGCAGCTCGTCAGCGGCGAATCGCTCGTGGGCGAGGACGTCGTGCTCTGGTACCGCGCCAGCGCGGGCAAGGAGGCAGGCACCCCGTGGCAGTGCGACGTCGCCGGACCCACGCTGGAGCCCTTCCGCAACGACGGGCGCTCGCGCTCCGGCGCTGAGCCGACGGTCGAGGAGTTCATGTCGACCGCTCCGCTCCGCGCCGCGGCTGAGGCGAGCACGCTGCCCGAAGGCTACGTCCTCGAAGGAGCCCGCCCGAACCCGTTCGACGCCACGACGAGCGTCCGCTTCCAGGTCGCCGAAGCGCAGGACGTGACGGTCGCGCTCTACGATGCCCTCGGCCGGCGCGTCGCCGTGCTCTACGAAGGCACGGTCGACGCCGACCAGTTCCGGTCGGTCGAGATCGACGGGCGCAGCCTGCCGAGCGGGACTTACACCGTCGTGCTCGAAGGAGTCTCGGTGCGCGGCTCGACGCGCGTAGTGCTGATCAAGTAGGGCACACCGGCTCTCGCTTGGCAGAGGCGCGCCTGGTCTATCGGAGGCCAGGCGCGCTTCTTTCGGAGCCGGGCTCGCGGGGCGCTGGCGGCGTGCCGCTCGTCGGCGAAGTCCACCGAGAGAAGAGGCAGCGAGCA
This sequence comes from Bacteroidota bacterium, assembly GCA_038746285.1. NCBI lineage: Bacteria > Pseudomonadati > Bacteroidota > Bacteroidota bacterium. The sequence continues at coordinate 8,885 of JBCDKT010000010.1, read as the reverse complement.
CGGTGCGGCTTACACAAATTGGGCATGTCGCCGATAAAGAGACTGGTCGCCCGGGCAGTCCCGTCGTCGCTGACGAGGCGTGCCCCTTGCTCTGTTTCGCCCACCCCCAGCTTCTATGCGCCAGCCGCGCGACACGCCTTCCGCCGTTTCTGCCGACGACGCGCAGGCCTCGACCGGGAGGGTGCGCGTTCTGGTGCTGGAAGACAACACCGAGTCGAGGCTGCTGCTGAGCCACCTGCTGCGCAAGGAGTTCGACGCCACGCTCGCCGGTGGGGTGGACGAGACGCTGGAGGCCGCCGCAGCCAACACGTTCGACGTGGCCCTGCTGGACATCAACCTCGGCGAGTCGCGCACGGGGATCGACGTGCTGGAGGCGATCCGCGCGATGCCGCAGCACCGCACCCTGCCTGCGCTCGCGTGCACGGCCTACGCCTTGCCCGGTGACCGCGAGGACTTCCTCGACGCAGGCTTCGAGGGCTACGTCAGCAAGCCGTTCGTCAGGGACGACCTCTTCGACGCGCTCCGCAGCGTGGCCAGCCTGCGAGCCTGAAACCCGACCGCCCTAGACCGCGTGCTCGGCCACGGCGAAGCGGCGGAGAAACGTCGAGAGGAGGCCGTCCACTTCCGGCGTGTCCCGGAGCTCGGCTACGGTCCGCTCGAACTCGGCCTCGCTCTGGGTCTCGGTGTAGTAGGCCCGGTAGGCCACGAGGCGCTGCCGCTCGCGCTCCGCGTCGAGCTCGCTGTGAAACTGCGTGCCGTAGATCGGACGCCCCTTGATGCGGAACGCCTGGAAAGGGGCCGTGTCGTTCCGGGCAAGCTCCACGGCCTGGTCCGGCAGCACGCTGACGCGGTCCTGGTGTCCCATCTGGGCGGAGAAGCGGTGCGGGAAATCGTGGAACAGCGGGTCGTCCGCACCGGCGTCGGTGAGGCTCACCTCCTGCGTGCCCATCTCGCTGCGCGCCACGTCCTTGATGACCGTGCCTCCGAACGCCCGCGCGATGAACTGGTGCCCCCAGCACGACCCGAAGAGCGGCAGGTGACGCTCGTAGCACGCCTCGACGAGCCGGATGAGGTCGCCGGTCCAGGGGTACGTGTGGGTCACAGAGTACGCCCCGGCCCCCCCGATCATGACGGCGTCCACGTCGTCGAGAATAGATTCTTCGAGAGGTTCGGCGAGCGCGCTCGTCGTCAGGAGCTGCTCGGGGCGGATGTGGCAGCGCTCCAGGAACGTCTGCTGCTCCTCCTGGATGACGGCAGGGCGCTCGCGGACCTGGATGAGACGGACGCGGAGATGGTCGTAGCTGGGAGCCATGGCGGGGAGGGGGGAGGAGTCAAGCGCCCTCAACGCCGGGCGGGACGAGAAGATCGGCGAAATAGGTGCGAAGCGTCCGGTAGAGCCGGTGCAGCGGCAGGCCCACGACGTTGTAGTAGTCGCCCCGGACGCCGGCCACGAAGAGCGCGCCCAGGTCGTCCTGGATGCCGTAGCCCCCGGCCTTGTCGAGCGGCGAGCCGGTCTGTACGTAGGCGGCGATCTCCTCGGGGCTGAGGTCGGCGAAGGTGACCTCGGTCGCCTCGCGCACCGCCACCGCACGCTCGGCGCGGACTAGGGCGAGGCCCGTGTAGACCGTGTGCGAACGCCCGCTCAGCCGGCCCAGCATCGCCATGGCCTCGGCCTCGTCGGCCGGCTTCTCGAGTACGTCGCCGTCAACCACGACGAGGGTGTCAGCTCCGAGGACGAGCGCGCCGGCGTGGTGCGGTGCGACCGCGCGCGCTTTGCGCTCGGCGAGCAGCCCCACGGCGTCAGCGGGTGCCGTGCCCGGGGGAATCGTCTCGTCGGCATCGCTCGGATGGACCACGAAGGGGAGGCCGAGGCGCTCCAGAAGTTGCCTCCGCCGGGGCGACTGGGAGGCGAGGACGAGCGGGACGCGAAGACGAAGCACGAGCGGCGGGACCGAGACGAGGGCGCAAGATAGGCCTTCTCACCGCGCCTCGGGCGCTAGGACGGGGAGCGCCGGAATCCGAAGACCTTCCGTGGCGGCTGAGCCCGCTTGGTCCGCTCCGAGGGCACGCGCCACCTCGGGAAAAAGAGCGTCACGAACCCCCAGGTGACGGTCAGTAAGAGCGCGAGCACGAGCGCAGCACGCCCTAGCCAGTCGCCGTGGAGCGTGTAGTAGGTCTGCTCGTGAAGCAGCGGGACCGATACCTGCTGCACCGTCTGCTCCATCCACCCCGTTGACTCGTGGACGCCGCCGTCGGGCCCGATGAGGCCGCTCTGGCCCGTCACGGCCCCGAGCACGACGGCGCGCCGGGTCTCGACCGCGCGGAGCCGCGACAGTTCGAAGTGCTGGCGGTAGCCCGCGGACTGGCCCCACCACCCGTCCTGCGAGAGCACGGCGAGGAACTCGGCCCCCTTCTTTGCCAACTGCCGCGCGTGGTCGCCGAAGATCGACTCGTAGCAGATCAGCGTGCCGAACTGCGTCGGGCCGGCCTCCATCGTGCGGATGCGGCGTCCGAGGCCGTAAGCGCCGACGCCGCCGGAGGCCACGCCGAGCGCCGCGAGCGCCGGACGCCACTCTACCAGTGGCACGCGCTCGGCGAACGGAACCATGTGGATCTTGTCGATCTGCTGGGTGCGCCCGTGCCCCTGGAAGAGCAGCGCGCTGTTGTAGTAGGGCGTGACCTGGGCAAACTTCTCGGCATCGACCGCATCGACGGTCAGCGAAGGGGCCGAGTCGTACCGGGTGATGGCACCCGTCAGCAGCGCGACGTTGTGCTGCAGCGTCCACCGGCTCAGGCGGTTGTAGAGCGCCCGCTGGCGCCGGGCGTCAGCGTAGACCGGGAGCGAAGTCTCCGGCCAGACGAGCAGGCCCGGGCGCCGCGCGCCGCGCTCGCTCTCCTGGAGCTGCTGGACCGAGAGCGAGGCCATGAGGTCCACGCGCGCCCCGTTCGTCACGTCCGACCAACTCCGGGGTGACACGGCGGGCTGGACGATACCTACTTCGAGCGACGCCGTGGACGTCTCCAGGTTGTCCACGCGCCACCACCCGTAGCCGACCGGAGCCGCCACGAGCGCGATGACCACCGCAGCCAGCCCCACGCGCGCCAGCACGACCCGCGACTCCAGCGTCCAGAAGATGAAGCCGTTGACGAGCCACACCCACAGCGTCAGGCCGCCCACGCCGGTCAGGTCGGCGAACTGGTTGAACGGGGTCGCCGCTGCCTGCGTGTTGCCCAGCAGCAGCCAGGGCATGGCCACCGGGCCGTGCATCAGCGCGAACTCCATCGCCAGCCAGAACGTGACGAGCACGACGAAGCCGGCGTTGAACCCGAACCTCCGCTTCGCCAGGCCGGCCGCCACGACCGGCAGCGTCATCGGGACCGGCAGGAGCAGCAGGCCGAGGCCCGAGGTGAGCGCCGTCAGCACCTGCTCGTGGAACAGCACCCAGTGCCCGGCGATCGCCGCCATGATGAGGAACGTGGAATAGGCTTCGCGCAGCAGCATCCAGCCGAGCGGCAGCCGGCTCCAGCGAACCAGCAGGGGGACGAGCGCCACGTAGGCCAGCCACCAAAAAGGGAACGGTGGAAAGCTGAGCCCGAGCATCACGCCCGAGATCAGCACCCAGATCGAACTGCTGAACTGGTCGACGAAGCGGTGGCGAGGGAGGGCGTTCAAAGCAGCGTGGTGGGGCGAGGGAGGGCAAAAATGACCAGAGCCTGCCGAGGAGTGGTGGGGCAAGCTCTGGAGTCCACTGGGCATGTATCGGTTAGTCCAGCGCCGAACTAAAGGGCGGCCGATTCACGCGGTGCCGGGTTGATTCGGAAAGCCCTTGCGGGTACTTTCGGGCGGCTCACCTTCTCCTCTCGACGCTCCCCATGCCCGTTCTCAGCATCTGCAACCACAAAGGCGGGACGGGCAAGACGACGACGACGATCCACACGGCCGCAGCGTTCGGGCTAAGTGGGCACCGCGTCCTCGCCGTAGACCTCGACCCGCAGGGCTTCCTCACGCGCCTCCTCGGCGTTGACGAGCCGCCTGAGGCCCGGTCCTCGCTCGCGCTCTTCGACCCCGAGGTGCAGCCCCGCGACCTGGAGGTGGCGCGGCTGCACGGCTTTGACCTGCTCCCGGCCTCCTACAGCATGACGAAGGCGGCGCGCAAGCTGAGCCGCCCGACCGACGTGCTCTGGATCAAGGAGGCGCTCGAGCAGGGGCACGACTACGACCTCGTCCTCCTCGACACCGCTGCCGCGATGACGGTCTTCAGCCTCAACGCGCTCGTGGCGAGCGACGCCGTGCTGATTCCGGTGACGCCCGAGTACCAGCCCGTCGTCGGGGCCGAGCAGACCTACGACACGGCCAAGCTCGTCCAGGACAAGCTCAACCCGTCGCTCGCCGAGCCCCTCTTCCTGCTGACCCAGGTCGACGCCCGCAAGCGCGACCACGACCGCTACGGCCGCTACGTCCGCCAGAGCTACGGCGACCGGGTGCTCGGCGCCGAGGTCCGCACGAGCGCGGCGCTTGCCGAGAGCACGCACGGCGGCGAGACCGTCTTCGACCGCGACATCGCCTCGCGCGGGGCGCGCGACTACGCCAACGCCGCCGACGAACTGCACCGCCACCTCTTTCCCGGCGCGGCTGCCAGCGCCCCACCGGCGTCTCAGGTTGAGCCTGCGCAGGCCCCGGCCAATACGCTGTCCTCGGACCCGGACCCCAGCATGCTGAGCGGCGGCATGTGGATGACGCTGAACCGCCTGTAGGAACGTTTCTCGTTCGTGGTTCCTAGTTTCCGGTTGGTTGAGGGCGACGGGGGCACCGAGTAGAACGCAAGGACTCGCCACAGGCAACCCTAGACTAGAAACCAGAAACGCCAAACCAGAAACTCTGTGTCGAACGCCTCCGAGCAACGCTTCTCCTCGCGCTGGGCGCTGCTGCTGAGCGTGCTCGGCATTGCCGTCGGGACGGGCAACATCTGGCGCTTCCCGCGCATCGCAGCGCAAAACGGCGGGGACGACGGGGCCGGCGCGTTCCTCTTCGCGTGGCTCGTCTTCCTGCTCGTCTGGAGCGTCCCGCTCATCATCGCCGAGTACGCCCTCGGGCAGCGCGGGCGGCAGGGGGTCGTCGGGACGTTTGCGAAGCTAGCGGGGGAGCGGTTCGCCTGGATGGGGGCCTTCGTCGGGTTCGTCGCCACGGCGATCATGTTCTACTACGCCGTCGTCGCCGGGTGGTGCTTCTACTACACCACCGAGTCGCTCCTGGCCGGGCTGCCGCTCACGACCGAGTCGGCCATGACGGCCTGGGACGGGTTCCAGTCGAGCGGGTGGCCGCTCGTCTTCCACGCCGCGGCGATGGTCTTCGGCGCGCTCGCGTGCTGGCAGGGCGTCCGCTCCATCGAGCGCGTCAACCGCGTCCTCGTCCCGACGCTGCTCGTGATCGTCGTGCTCGCGGTCGTGCGGGCGCTGACGCTGCCGGGGTCGGGCGCGGGGCTGGCCTACCTCTTCACGCCCGAGTGGAGCCAGCTCAGCCAGCCTCGCCTGTGGCTGGAGGCGCTGACCCAGAACGCGTGGGACACCGGGGCCGGGTGGGGCCTGATCCTGACCTACGCCGCCTACATGAAGCGCGAGCACGGCGTCGTCCGCAACGCCTTCCTCACCGGGATCGGCAACAACACCGTCTCCATCCTCGCGGCGACGATGATCTTCGGGACCGTCTTCGCCGTCCTCGGAGCCGAGATGAGCCGGGGCGAGATCCTCGACGTGATGCGGACGAGCGGGCCAGCCTCGACGGGGCTGACGTTCATCTGGATGCCGCAGCTCTTCGCGCAGATGGCCTTCGGCAAGGCGCTCGCCGTGCTGTTCTTCCTCGCACTCTCGTTCGCCGCGCTCTCGTCGCTGATCTCGATGATCGAACTGGCGAGCCGCGCCCTGGTCGACTTCGGGCTGCCGCGCACCCGCGCCGTGGGGACCGTCGCGGGCGTCGGGTTCGTCCTCGGCGTGCCCAGTGCGCTGAACCTCAACTTCTTCGCCAACCAGGACTTCGTCTGGGGCGTGGCGCTGATGATATCGGGCGCGTTCGTTGCCTTCGCCGTCATCCGCCACGGCGCGGCGCGGCTGCGGAGCGAACTCGCCACGCCCGAAGACTGGCGGCTCCACCCGGCGTGGGACGGGATGATCCGCTACCTGATCCCGCTCGAAGCGGTCGTCCTTCTCGTCTGGTGGCTCGGCCTCGCCGCGACGGTCTACGCGCCCGACACCTGGTACAACCCGCTCGACCCATTCAGCCCGATGACCTGCCTCGTGCAGTGGGCCGTCGCGCTCGGTTGTTTCGTCGCGCTCAACCGCTGGATGGCGCGGCGGACGCTCGGCGAGGTCAGCTCGGAATAAACCGAGGCCGCTGCCCGACGCTCGCGTCGTAGGCATTCGCCTCGCGGAGCGCGGCTTCCTCGGCGCGGATCCGCACGCGGAGGACGAGCGCGTTGAGGACCGTAAACACGAGCGCCGTGCCCCACGCCGTGTGGATGAGCGGGACGGCGGCGATTTCGAGGATCACGCCGAGATAGTTCGGGTGGCGGATGCGGCGGTAGAGTCCGCTCGTGACGGGCGGAGCACCGGGCAGGATCATGATGTTGGTGGTCCAGCGTGGGCCGAGCGTGCGGATCGCGGCGTAGCGGAGCGCCTGCCCGACCCCGAGCCCGACGAAACCGACGACGGCCAGCCACGGGACGAAGGGCCGGCCCAGCAGAAACACCTCGGCGAGCATGGCGACAAACCACGCCGTGTGCATCGCTTTCATCCACGGCATGTGCCCCGCGCCCGCCTCGACCCCGCCCTGCGCCCGGATCGCCTCTGCGTTGCGCCTGCTCAGCCGAAGCTCCGCCACGCGCTGCACCGCGATGAGCGCGACGAGGCCGAAGAAAAGCCACTCAGTCAATAGAGTCGAGGTTGGCATCGGCACGCTCTGCTATTCGTCGCCGAGGTCAAACGCTCGGTTCAGGTCTCGGGCTGCGTGGATGACGCGTAGCAGTTCGATGCCGTCGTCAAGCGGCTCGTAGAACGCAGTGAAGCTGCCGATCACGAAGCTCCGCACCGTTGTACCTATCTCCGGTCTGGCTCGACCCATGAACGGCTGCGTCGCCAGCAGGCCGAGACCGTCATTGAGGCGGTCGAGGGTTTTATCTGCCGTTGCCGGGGATCGTTCGGCCAGGTAGAGCCAGATGTCGGTGATGTCCCGTCGAGCAGGTGGTGTCTGAAGGACGCGGCCCATGCGGTGTTCAGGACGTACCGGGGCGACGTGCTTCGAACGCCTGGCGGGCCTCGCGCTTGATCTCTTCCATATCGAGTGGCACCGAAGGACCGCTCTGCTTAGCCTCCCGCATCAGGTCCTGCAGCTCTTCCAGCGTGTAACGGCGGCGGTGCTCTCGCTCCTCAAGCAGGCGCAGGCCGTCCCGAAAGACCTCACTCGCGGAGCTGTAGCGCCCGGTCTCGACGAGCGTTTTCACGAAGCTCTCCAGACTCGGCGGTAGCGATACGTTCATCGTTGCCATTACTTCGGTTCAGCTATCCCAACATGAGTTGCATCCAATTGGCAACTATTGCCATCGGTTCCAAGCGCGACCGCAGCGCCTGCCTTACCACTTCAGCAAGACCAGTTCGGCAACGAAGCCGGGGCCCATCGCGAGCATCAGGCCCCACGTGCCTGCGGGCGGCGGGTCGTCGCGGAGGACGCCGTCGAGGATGAGGAGCGCCGAGACCGACGAGACGTTGCCGACCTCGCGCAGTACGTCGCGGCTGCGCTCCAACGTCGTCCCGTTCAGCCCGAGGCCGTCTTCGAGCGCCTCGATCACCTTTGGCCCGCCGGGGTGGCAGAGCCACCGCCCAACGTCGCCGACGGCCAGGCCGTGGTCGCCGAGGAAGCGGGCGATCTCGTCGCTCAGCGGTCCGCGCGCGGCGTCCGGCACGTCGGCCGAGAGGACGATCTGCATGCCCGACTCCTTGATCTCCCAGCCCATGAAGTGCTCCGAGTCCGGGAACAGCACCGAGCGCGTCGCCACGATCTCCGGCCCGCGCCCGGCGCGCGGGTGCTCGTCGCCGACGAGGAGCACGGCCCCGGCGGCGTCGCCGAAGAGCCCGCACGCGATCAGGTTGGCGATCGAGACGTCGTGCTTCTGGATCGTGAGCGAGCAGAACTCTTCGGCAAGTAGCACGGCGGCTTCGCTAGGGTGACCGCGCAGGTAGTCGGTGACGCGGGCCAGCCCAGCGACGCCCGCCACGCAGCCCAGCCCGAAGAGAGGCATCCGCTTCGTGTCGGCCCGAAATGGCATCCGGTTGAGCAGGAGCGCGTCGATCGTGGGGATAGCGAGGCCGGTCGTTGTGGCGAAGGCGAGCATCCGCATGTCCTCCGCCCCGAGGCCGCTCTCGTCGAAGAGCCGGGTCAGCGTCTCGCGGCCGAGTTCGTAGGCGACGCGGCCGAAGATCGCGTTCGGGGCCTCCCAGCCGCGGAGGTCGTAGTACTCCTCCTTCGGGACGGCGATGTGGCGGCCCTCGACGGTCGTGTTCTCGTGCATCCGCGCGACGCGCTCGGCGTTGACGCCGTACTCGCGCCAGAGCATCTGCAGGTCGTCGCTGATGGTCTCCTGCGAGTAGAAGTGCGGCGGAAAGCCGATGGCGGTGGCGGCGACAGAGGGCATGGCGGAGTCGAAAGCGGGGCGGTGGTACGGGGGACCTAGAGGCGGGTTCTACGGGGCGGAGACTAAGAAACTGTTTGGTGAACGAAAGTCGCGGCCTGCGACCGGCTACGGCCACCCGCTGCGGCGTCGCGCTCCATCGCCGATGCCTCTGCATCGCCTGGTGGAGTCGCTACGCTCCTCGATGCTTCGCATTCGCGCTTCTTG
>JBCDKT010000009.1 GCA_038746285.1 Bacteroidota bacterium | reverse complement strand
GAGGGGGTGGAGATGGTGATGCCGGGGGACAACACGCAGTTCCGCGTGAAGCTGATCGTGCCGGTGGCGATGGAGCAGGGGCTGCGCTTTGCGATCCGTGAGGGGGGCCGGACGGTGGGCGCGGGCGTCGTCGCCAACATCCTCGACTAACACGATTGACCGTCGCAGGGGCGCAGCATGCTGCGCCCCTGCCTACTAACAGAGCCGCACATGGCTAGCCAGAAAATCCGCATCAAGCTCAAGTCCTACGACCACAACCTCGTGGACAAGAGCGCCGAGAAGATCATCCGCACGGTCAAGCAGACCGGGGCCGTCGTCAGCGGTCCGATCCCGCTGCCGCCCAAGACCGAGATCTACACGGTCCTCAGCAGCCCGCACGTCGACAAGAAGGCGCGCGACCAGTTCGAGCACCGTTCGCACAAGCGGCTGATCGACATCCTCTCGACCTCGTCCAAAACCGTCGACGCCCTGATGAAGCTGGAGCTTCCGAGCGGCGTCGATGTCGAGATCAAAGTCTGACCTTGAACCGTCTCGCCCACATAGCGCTGCTACCGCTCCTTGCGCTGAGCCTCGCCCTCACGGGCTGCGACTCGGATAGTGAGGACGATACGCCCGTAGAGGAGCGCATCCTCGGGACGTGGGAGGTGACCTCGGCGAGCGCCCGTGTGAACACCGGCGTCTTCGGTACCGTCTCCGTGCCAGTCCTTGACGCGAGCAGCAGCGGATCCATTTCCGTCTCCTTCGACGGGTCCGGCTTCACGTTCCGAGTGACTGGACCGATTGGCGTCGATGCTGAGTTGCTCGGCTTCGGGATGGTCACAGTCCTCGAAGACGGCGAGACGGTAGTCAACGAAGGGACCTACACCATCGCTGAGGGCGGCCAGCAGCTTCGCCTCACGACGACTGAAGTCAACGGCGAGACCATCCCGGCCTCCTCAGTGGCGGTGGACTTCGAGTTGCGCGGCGGCGACACGCTCGCGCTCACCGTGGAGAACACGCCGGAGGGCCGCGAGGCAATCGAGTCTCTCCTCGGCGAAGACTTCCCGGAAGAACTCTTGGATCTCATTGAGGGGGGCGAGACCACCTTCAACCGAGCCAACTAACATACCTTAACGCTTAACTTAATCAGGAGATTACAATGAGCGGAATCCTCGGCCGAAAGATCGGCATGACGAGCATCTTCGACGACGACGGGCGTAACATCGTCTGCACGGTCGTCGAAGCCGGCCCCTGCACGGTGACGCAGGTCAAGAGCGACGAGACGGACGGCTACCGCTCGGTGCAGCTTGCCTTCGGCGAGCGCACGGAGAAGAGCACGACGAAGGCCCTCAAGGGCCACTTCGACGCAGCCAAGACCTCGCCCAAGCGCCACCTCGTCGAGTTCCGCCGCTTCGACGGGATGGACGACCTCGGCCTCGGCGACGAAGTCAGCGTCGGCGACGTCTTTGAAGAGGGCGACCTGATCCACGTCGTCGGCACGTCGAAGGGTAAGGGCTTTCAGGGCGTCGTCAAGCGCCACAACTTCGGCGGCGTCAACGACGCGACGCACGGCCAGCACAACCGCCAGCGCGCCCCGGGCTCGATTGGCCAGGCCTCGGACCCGAGCCGCGTCTTCAAGGGCACCAAGATGGCCGGCCGCACCGGCGGCGACCGCGTGACGGTCAAGAACCTCAGCGTCGTCCGCATCTACCCCGACAAGAACATGCTGCTCGTCCAGGGCGCGCTGCCCGGTGCCCGGAAGGGGATCGTCGAAATCCGCAAAGCCTAAGCGACGGGTCGCTCGGGCGACCCCTCTAAGAGAGACCAACGATGACACTGACCGTTTACACCCGCGAAGGCAGCGACGCCGGCCGCACCGTCGAGCTCGACCAGAGCGTCTTCGGAATCGAGCCGAACGACCACGCGATCTGGCTCGACGTCCGCGCCGCACAGGCCCACGCCCGCCAGGGTACTCACAAGACGAAAGGCCGCAGCGAGGTGCGCGGATCGACCCGCAAGCTCTACCGCCAGAAAGGCACGGGCCACGCCCGCGTCGGCGACGCCAAGAGCCCGACGCGCCGCGGCGGCGGCATCATCTTCGGCCCGCGCCCGCACAGCTACTCCGTCGGCGTCAACCGCAAGACGAAGCAGCTCGCCCGCCGGAGTGCGCTCGCCCACAAGGCGCGGCAGGAAGGGCTTCGGATTGTTGAGAACTTCCAGTTCGACGCCCCGAAGACGCGCGATCTTGCACGTCTGCTCTCGAGCCACGACCTCGGCGGTCGCAAGGTGCTCCTCCTGACCGGCGAGCACGACGACGTGCTCCACCGCTCCGGGCGCAACATCCCGAAGCTGACCGTCCGTCCCGCCGCCGGTGCCTCGACGCTCGACCTGATGAACGCCCATGTGATCCTCCTCCAGGAGGGGGCACTCAGCGCGCTCACCGACGCGCTCGGCAAGACCGCCGCCACGTCCGCTCCGGTCGAGCCTGCGGACGCCGAGCCTGCCGATGCCGCCGAGTAGTCTACCCTTTTAGCCAAGTCCCACCATGGCCCGCTCCATCCTCATCGAACCCATCGTCACCGAGAAGATGACCCGCCTCATGGAGGAGGGTCGGCACTACGCCTTCAAGGTGGCGAAGAACGCCAACAAGATCCAGATCCGCAACGCGGTCCAGGCCCGCTACCCCGACGTGGACATCAAGGAGGTGCGGACGATGGTGGTGCGCGGCAAGCGCCGCCGCCAGTTCACCCGCCGGGGCCTGATCGAAGGGCGCAAGCCGTCCTACAAGAAGGCCATCGTGACCCTCAAGAGCGGCGAGATCGACTTCTTCGAAAGCATCTAGCACATGACGAGCGACGAGTGACGAGTGTCGAACGGGCACCCACTCGCAACTCGACATTCGCACTTCGACATTCGAATCATGGCAATCCGCAAACTCAAGCCGAACACGACGGGGCATCGCCAGCGCTCGTTCTCGCAGTACGAGAAGATCACCAAGACGACGCCCGAGAAGAGCCTGCTCGCACCGGTCAAGCGCAAGGGCGGCCGCAACAACAACGGCCGGATCACGACGCGCCACCAGGGCGGCGGCCACAAACGCCGCTACCGGATCATCGACTTCAAGCGCAACGACAAGGACGGCATCCCGGCCAAGGTCGCCTCGATTGAGTACGACCCGAACCGCACGGCGCGCATCGCGCTCCTGGCCTACGTCGACGGAACGAAGCGCTACATCATCGCCCCGGACAAGCTGACGGTCGGAACGACGGTGCAGGCGGGCGAAGCGGCCCCGCCGGAAGTCGGCAACTGCCTGCCGCTGGCCAACATCCCGCTCGGCACGTTCATCCACGCCATCGAGATGAAGCCGGGCAAGGGCGCGCAGCTAGCGCGCAGCGCCGGCACCTTCGCGCAGCTCCAGGCGCGCGAGGGCAAGTACGCCACGCTCAAGCTCCCCTCGGGCGAGATCCGCATGGTGCCCGTCGAGTGCCGCGCCACGATTGGCCAGACCTCGAACCCGGACCACATGAACATCGAGTGGGGCAAGGCCGGGCGCAAGCGCTGGCTCGGCATCCGCCCGAAGACGCGCGGCGTCGCCATGAACCCGATCGACCACCCGATGGGCGGAGGCGAGGGCAAGGCCTCCGGCGGGCATCCGAAGAGTCCGACCGGCGTGCCCGCCAAGGGCTACAAGACCCGCAAGAAAGGCAAAGCCTCCAACAAGTTCATCGTCCGCCGCCGCAAGCAGAAGAAATAGAAGATGGGGGATAGAGGATTGAGAATGGACCCTCCCACTCAGCCACGCACCTCGTTCTCTATCCTCTATTCTCCACTCTCCATCCTCTAGTAGTCATGGCACGCTCGCTCAAGAAAGGCCCCTATATCTACTACAAGCTCCAGCGCAAGGTGGACGCGATGAACGAGAGCAGCCGGAAGAAGGTCATCAAGACCTGGAGCCGCAGCTCGATGATCACGCCCGAGTTCGTGGGCCACACCTTCGCCGTGCACAACGGCAAGCAGTTCATCCCGGTCTACGTCACCGAGAACATGGTCGGCCACAAGCTCGGCGAGTTCTCCCCGACGCGCCTCTTCCGCGGCCACGCCGGGACGAAAGCCGACAAGCGCCGCTAGTAACCCCGCCGGGGTCCCGCGCCGCGCTTCCGACGCTCGGCCCCCACTTTCGACTCTCATCGCTATGCAAGCCCGAGCCAAGCTGCGGTTCATCCGCTCCTCGCCCCGCAAGATGCGCATCGTCGCGGACCAGGTCCGCGGCAAGGGCGTCACCGAGGCCCTCAACACGCTGCACTTCCTGCCCCAGAAGGCGGCCGCCCCGATCGAGAAGACGATCCAATCGGCGGTGAACAACCTGTTCGACCAGGCCGACGACGAGCGCGTGGACGAGGAGGGCCTCATCGTGAGCGAGATCTTTGTGGACGAGGCCCCGGTCTTCAAGCGGTTCCGCCCGGTCTCGCGCGGGCGCGCCCACCGCATCAAGAAGCGCAACAGCCACCTCACCGTCGTCGTCGCCGCGCGCGACGGGGACGACGCGTAAGTCACCCTTTTAGCACACAGCAGAGGATAGTCCTTTGGGTCAGAAGATCAATCCTGTCGGGTTTCGCCTCGGAGTCATCCGCGGCTGGGACTCCAACTGGTACACCGACGGATCGTACGCCGACAAGCTCGTCGAGGACGAGGAGATCCGCCGCTACCTCGACGCCCGCCTCAAGCGCGCAGGCCTGAGCCGCGTCGTGATCGAGCGCACGCCGAAGCGCGTCATCCTCACGCTCCACACGAGCCGCCCCGGCGTGGTCATCGGGCGCGGGGGGACCGAGGTGGAGAAGCTGCGCGAGGAGCTCAAGCAGCTCACCGAGAAAGACATCCAGATCAACATCAACGAAATCAAGCGGCCCGAAGTCGACGCCTCGCTCGTGGCGCAGAACATCGCCCAGCAGCTCGAGGGCCGCGTCTCGTTCCGCCGCGCGATGAAGCAGTCGCTCTCGGCCGCGATGCGGATGGGGGCCGAGGGCATCCGCGTCAAGCTCGCCGGCCGCCTCGGTGGGGCCGAGATGAGCCGGACCGAGCAGTACCTCGAGGGCCGCGTCCCGCTCCACACGATGCGCGCCGACATCGACTACGCCGAGGCGACGGCCTTCACGATCCAGGGCACGACCGGCGTCAAGGTCTGGATCTACCGGGGTGAGATCCTCGGCAAGCCTGACCTCAGCCCGAACGCGCAGGTCCAGCGCCAGCAGCAGATGTCGGCCCCGCCGCCGGAGCGCCGCCGCCGTGGCGAGCGCGGGGAGCGCGGCGGCCGAGGAGGTCGCGGCGGTCGGGGTGGCGAGGGCGGCGGCGGTCGCCGTTCGCGCCGCAGCTAAGTCTCCTCTCAACTCCACACTTGCACACGCACTAAACCGAGTCTACTGTCATGTTGATGCCCAAGCGCACCAAGTTCCGCAAGATGCAGAAGGGGCGCATCAAGGGGAACGCGCAGCGCGGCTCCCGGATCAACTTCGGCGACTTCGCCATCAAGACGCTCGAGCCGGGCTGGATCACCTCGCGCCAGATCGAGGCCTGCCGCGTGGCGATCACCCGTAAGATCAAGCGTACGGGTAAAGTCTGGATCCGGATCTTCCCGGACAAGCCGATCACCAAGAAGCCCGCCGAGACCCGGATGGGCAAGGGCAAGGGCTCGCCGGAGTACTTCGTCGCTGTCGTCAAGCCGGGCCGCATCCTGTTCGAGCTGGCTGGCGTGCCGGAAGACCTCGCCCGCGAGGCGATGGCGCTGGCGCAGTACAAGCTCCCGGTCAAGACCAAGTTCGTCGTCCGCCCGGACTACGTCGCCCCCGTCGCCACGCGAAAATAAGTTTCTCGTTTCTTGTTTCTGGTTGAGAGCCGAACGAGAAACTAGAAACCAGAAACCAGAAACTCAGTCCCCCATGAAAGCCAAAGAAGTCCGCGAACTCTCCTCCGAGGAGATCACGCAGCGCATCAAAGACGAGGAGCACGACCTCGACGTGCTGACCTTCCAGCACGCCATCGCGCAGCTCGAGGACCCCCTCGTGCTCCGCCGCAAGCGCCGCGAAGTCGCCCGCCTCAAGACCATCCTCAAGCAGAAACAGGGGTCTCTTACGCAGACCGTCTCCTGAGCACACTCCTTCTACTCGTAGTTGGTGAGGTGTCGGCTCACCAAGCGACCTGACAACAGATATGGAACCTAAGACCACCGAAGAAGCAAACGCCGAGCAGTCGGCCGAGACGCAAGTGGCCGAGGCCGTGGACGCGCCCGAAGCCGCCGTCGAAGCGCCCTCCGCTCCCGAGCCCGCCGAGGCCGAAGAAGTCGAGGCTGTCCCCGAAGGCCGCAACGCCCGGAAAGAGCGCATCGGGCTCGTCGTCTCGGACAAGATGGACAAGACGATCTCCGTCGCTATCCAGCGCCAGGTGAAGCACCCGATCTACGGCAAGTTCATCAAGCAGACGACCAAGCTCATGGCCCACGACGAGGCCAACGACGCCGGGGCCGGCGACACGGTCCGCATCATGGAGATGCGCCCGATGAGCAAGCACAAGCGCTGGCGGCTCGTCGAGATCGTCGAACGCGCCAAATAGCAGTTTCTAGTTCAACGTTTCTGGTTCCTAGTTAAGCGAGCGCAACCGGATCAACAAACCAGAAACTAGAGACCAGAAACCGGAAACTCCCAACAGACATGATCCAGCAAGAATCCAGACTCGCGGTGGCGGACAACTCGGGGGCCAAAGAGGTCCTCTGCATCCGCGTCCTCGGCGGCAGCGGCCGGCGCTACGCCCGCATCGGCGACAAGATCGTCGTCTCGGTCAAGAGCGCGGTCCCCGGCGGCAACGTCAAGAAAGGCGAAGTCTCCCACGCTGTCGTCGTCCGCACGAAGAAGGAGTACCGCCGCAAGGACGGCTCCTACATCCGCTTCGACGAGAACGCCGCCGTCCTCCTCAACGACGCCGACGAGCCGCGCGGGACCCGCATCTTCGGCCCCGTCGCCCGCGAGCTGCGCGAGAAGCAGTTCATGCGCATCGTCTCCCTCGCCCCCGAAGTCCTCTGATCAGGTCTCTGGTTTGCCGTTTCTGGTTTCTAGTTGAGCGAGCACGACCGGACCGACAAACAAGAAACGAGAAACTGCACCAACATGAAAAAGCTCCACGTCAAAAAGGGCGACACGGTCGCGCTGACGAAGGCAATCACCGGCATCAACCCGCGCGAGAAAGGGTTCGCCGGGCGCGTGCTCAAGGTGTATCCCAAGACCGACCGTGTGGTCGTCGAGGGCGTCAACGTCCGCATCCGCCACACCAAGCCGAACCAGACCAACCCGCAGGGCGGCCGGATCGAGCGCGAGTTCCCGATCCACATCTCGAACGTGATGCCGGTCGACGCCGACGGCAACCCGACGCGCGTCGGGCGCAAGCGGATCGAGGACCCCGAGACCGGCAAGGGCCACTGGGTCCGCGTCGCCAAGACAACAGGCGAAGAACTCGACCGGTAACACCCCAGGTTCTGGCTACCCCTTCGCGAACACGCCCTGACGCTCCCCGTTTTTACTGTCTGCTCCGGCCCGAACGGCCCACGCGAACACACGAGATCATGGAAGACAAGTACGTCCCCCGGCTCAAGCAGCGCTACCACGACGAGGTGGTCGAGGCGCTCACCAAGGAGTTCGGCTACGACAACACGATGCAGGTCCCGCGCCTCGTCAAGATTTCCGTCAACAAGGGGATCGGCGAGGCCGCCAACACGAAGAAGGTCCTCGACGACGCCGTCGAGGAGCTTCGCACGATCACCGGGCAGCAGCCGGTCACCCGCCGCGCGCGCAAGAGCATCTCGAACTTCAAGCTCCGCGAAGGCATGCCGGTCGGCGTCAGCGTGACGCTGCGCGACGCGCGGATGTGGGAGTTCTTCGACCGCCTCATCACGCTCGCCCTCCCCGGCGTGCGCGACTTCCGCGGCGTGCCGGACCGGTCGTTCGACGGGCGCGGCAACTACACGCTCGGCGTCAAGGAGCAGATCATCTTCCCCGAGATCAACATCGACGAGGTGGACTCGGTCAGCGGCCTCGACGTGACCTTCGTCACGACCGCCGAGACCGACGCCGAGGCGCTCGCGCTCCTCAAGGCGCTCGGCATGCCGTTCGTCCGCCGCGAAGAAGCCGAAGCAGCTTAACCCCGTACGGGCACGGCACGCCGTGCACCTAGCACGAACCACACGAGACCATGGCAAAGAAAAGCTGGATCGCCCGCGAGAAGAAGCGCCGCAAGATGGTGGCGAAGTACGCCGAGAAGCGCCGCAA
Source organism: Bacteroidota bacterium (assembly GCA_038746285.1). Lineage (NCBI taxonomy): Bacteria > Pseudomonadati > Bacteroidota > Bacteroidota bacterium. The sequence goes on along the minus strand of JBCDKT010000009.1, from coordinate 80,451 downwards.
GCTGAAAGCGGCCGGCGACTACGAAGGCCTGCAGCGGCTGCCGCGCAACGCGAGCCCCGTCCGCCTCAACAACCGCTGCGCGCTCACCGGCCGCTCCCGCGCCTACATGCGGAAGTTCGGCGTCTCGCGCATCGTCTTCCGCGAAATGGCCCTCGCCGGCAAAATTCCCGGCGTCAAGAAATCAAGCTGGTAACTCTGGAAGATGGAGTGTAGAGGATGGAGAGTAGATCCATCTTCAATCCTCAATCTTCCATTCTCAAAACTCTAGCGGCTAAGTGTGAGCCCCGCTCGCAAACTGGCCGAAGACCCCGACCCGAAGTATGAGCGGCATCACCGATCCCATCTCGGACTACCTGACGCGGATCCGCAACGCGCAGAAGGCCCGGCACCCCTACACCGACATCCCCGCCTCCAAAGTCAAGCGGGCGATGACGCAGATCCTGATGGACAAGGGGTACGTCAAGAACTACCTCAACGTCGACGACGGCAAGCAGGGCTTGCTCCGCGTCTACCTCAAGTACCAGCGCGGCGGTGCCCCCGTCATCCACACGATGCGGCGCGTCTCGAAGCCGGGCCTCCGCCGCTACGTCGGGGCCGACAACCTGCCCCGCGTCCGCAACGGCCTCGGCGTAGCGATCGTCTCGACCTCGCGCGGGGTGATGACGGACAAGGAAGCTCGCCGCGCCGGCATCGGCGGCGAAGTCCTCGCCGAAGTGTTTTAGCCTCGGTCCGCCCTTCGCGGCGGACCCCTGACAACAGCATTATGTCTCGTATTGGACAGCAGCCCATTCCCGTCGCGGACGGCGTCACGGTGACCGTCGCCGACAACAACGTGGTGACGGCCAAAGGCCCGAAGGGCGAACTCATGGTGCCCGTCGACCCCGATCTCACAGTCAAGGTCGAGGGCGGCGAGGTGCTCGTCGAGCGCCCGACGGAGCAGCAGCGCCACCGGTCGATGCACGGGCTCTACCGCTCCCTCATCGACAACGCCGTCATCGGCGTCACCGAAGGCTACAAGAAGCAGCTCGAAGTCATCGGCGTCGGCTACCGCGCCGAAGTCAACAACGGCGTGCTCGAACTCGCCCTCGGCTTCTCGCACCCCATCTTCTTCCTCCCGCCGGACGACATCACGATCACGACGGAGTCCGCGCGCGGCAAGAACCCCCTGATCACGATCGAGGGGATCGACAAGCAGATGGTCGGGCAGGTGGCAGCGAAGATCCGCGCCCTCCGCCCGCCGGAGCCCTACAAGGGCAAGGGGGTCCGCTACGTCGGCGAGTACGTCCGCCGGAAGGCTGGCAAGACAGCCGCACGCTAATGACGAACTGCGAACGACGAGGTACGAACGGGTGCCTTCCTCGAACTCGTCATTCGTAACTCGTCGCTCGAAACTCAAAAGAGCGGGAGGGTCGGAAATCTTCCCGCCGAGACCTGAACTACCATGGCAAGGCAGAGCAAGAAAGTGCAGAACCGGATGCGCATCAAGCGCCGGGTCCGCGCCAAGATCAGCGGCACGGGCGAGCGCCCGCGCCTGAGCGTCTTCCGCTCCAACAACAACATCTACGCGCAGCTCATCGACGACCTCGAAGGGCACACGCTCGCCGCGGCCTCCAGCCTCGACGAGAACGTCTCGGGCGGCAACCCGACCGAGGTCGGCAAAGCCGTCGGGCAGCGCCTGGCCGAGAAAGCGAAGGAGGCGGGCGTCGAGACCGCTGTCTTCGACCGCAACGGCTACCGCTACCACGGCCGCATCAAGGCCCTCGCCGACGGCGCGCGCGAAGGCGGACTGAAATTCTAAGTGTGGGGGTGTGAGCGTATGGGTGCGTGAGCGACTCGCACTTCCATACCCTCAGCCCCTCCGACTCCCATACCCCCCCAAGCATGGCAAAGGATAGCAGACGCGGCCGCAAGGCCAAAGCCTCCGAGCAGCAGAACCTGATCGAGCGGCTCGTCCACATCAACCGCGTGGCGAAGGTCGTCAAGGGCGGCCGCCGCTTCTCGTTCAGCGCCGTCGTCGTCGTCGGCGACGGGGCCGGCACGGTCGGCCACGGCCTCGGCAAGGCCAACGAGGTCGCCGACGCGATTGCGAAGGGCACCGACGCAGCTAAGAAGAACATGTTCAAGGTCCCGATGAAGAAGGGGACGATCCCGCACGCCGTGATCGGCGTGCAGGACGCGGGGCGCGTGCTCGTCAAGCCGGCGAGCGCCGGTACCGGCGTCATCGCCGGCGGCGGCGTCCGCGCCGTGCTCGAGTGCGCGGGCTACACCGACGTGCTCACCAAGAGCCAGGGCTCGAACAACCCCCACAACGTCGTCTCGGCGACGATCAACGCGCTCCAGAGCCTGGAGGACCCGGGCGAAGTGGCCAAGCGCCGCGACGTGTCGGTCACCCGCGTCTTCAACGGGTAAGGAGCTTCTGGCTGCGAGCCCCCGGCTATTAGCCAAATCCGCACACGCCAACGGCCACACCCCAACAGTCAATAGCTACTATGGCAACGCTGAAAATCACGCAGACCAAGAGCACGATCGGCCAGCAGGGCGGGCAGAAGCGCACGATCGCGGCGCTCGGCCTCGGCAAGATCGGCAAGACCAACGAGCTGAACGACACGCCGCAGATCCGCGGCATGGTCGAGAAGGTTCGCCACCTCGTTTCCGTCGAGGAAGCGTAGGCTTTTCACAACGCGAGTCCGCCCGGAGCGCGGGTGGGCGCCTAGCCAACACACACGATGGACCTCAGCACGCTCAAGCCCGCAAAGGGCTCGACGAAATCGAAGAAGCGCATCGGCCGGGGCGAGGGCTCGGGCAAGGGCGGCACGGCCACGAAGGGCCACAAAGGCCAGAAGAGCCGCTCCGGTGCCCGCATCCCCGCCTGGTTCGAGGGCGGCCAGATGCCGCTCCAGCGCCGCGTCCCCAAAGGTGGTTTCAAGAACCCGAACCGCGTCGAGTACGCGGCGGTCAACATTTCGCGCCTGAGCCGGCTCCTCGACGAGGGCCGGATCGAGAGCGGGGCCGACGTCACGCCGGAGACCCTCGTCTCGCTCGGCCTCACCGACAAGCGCGACCGGGTCAAGATCCTCGGCGACGGCGAGATGACCGCGAAGCTCACCGTCTCGGCCCACGCCTTCAGCGCCTCGGCGAGGGAAAAAATCGAAGCCGCCGGCGGCTCTGTCCATGTCGTAGAGTGACCCCGTCGGACGCCCGACGCCCTGACTCTCGACTCTAGACTCAAACCCGATGTCCTCATTCGCTGAAAGCCTCCGCAACATCTGGAAGATCGAGGAGCTGCGCCGCCGCATCCTCTTCACGCTCGGCATCCTCGTCGTCTACCGCATCGGGGCGTACGTGACGCTCCCCGGCGTCGACGCCCGCATCCTCGCCGCGGTCGGGGACCAGAGCCGCGACGGCCTCTTCGGGCTGTTCGACATGTTCGTCGGCGGCGCGTTCTTCCAGGCCGGCATCTTCGCGCTCGGCATCATGCCGTACATCACGGCCTCGATCATCATCCAGCTCCTCGGGGCCGTCGTGCCGTACTTCCAGAAGCTCCAGCGTGAGGGCGAGGACGGGCGGCGCAAGATCACCCAGCTGACGCGCTACGGGACGGTCGGCATCACGGCGCTCCAGTCGGTCGGCTACGCGATCAACCTTCTGAGCGGTGCGACGGGCCAGGCCATTGTTGTCAACTCGACCTTCTTCATGATCACGACAGTGATCGTGCTGACGGCGGGGACGGTCTTCGTCATGTGGCTCGGCGAGCGGATCACCGAGAAGGGGATCGGCAACGGGATCTCGCTCCTCATCATGATCGGGATCATCGCCTTCCTGCCGACCTCGCTGCTCAACGAGTTCCAGCTCAAGAGCAACATCTTCATCTTCCTGATCGAGATCGGCGTGCTCGTGCTTGTGACGGGGGGCATCGTGCTCGTGACGCAGGGGACGCGGCGGATTCCGGTGCAGTACGCCAAGCGCGTCGTCGGGCGCCGGGTCTACGGCGGGACGACGCAGTACCTGCCGCTCCGCGTCAACGCCGCCGGCGTCATGCCGATCATCTTCGCGCAGTCGATCATGTTCATCCCAAGTACGATTGCCGCGTTCTTCCCTGAGAGCAGCTTCTGGCTCACCGTCGGGACGTGGACGGGCGACATCTTCGGGTGGGGCTACTCGCTGATCTTCTTCTTCGTCTGCGTGTTCTTTACCTACTTCTACACGGCGATCGCGGTCAACCCGCAGGAGATGGCGGACACGATGAAGCGGCAGGGTGGCTTCATCCCTGGCATCCGGCCCGGGAAGCAGACCTCCGAGTTCATCGACAATATCCTGACGCGGATCACGCTCCCCGGCTCCATCTTCCTTGGCCTTGTCGCAATCCTGCCTGCGTTTGCGGTGCAGCTCGGTGGCATCACGCCGGGCTTCGCGAGCTTCTACGGCGGGACGAGCCTGCTCATCCTCGTCGGCGTCACGCTCGACACACTGCAGCAGATCGAGAGCCACCTTCTGATGCGCCACTACGACGGGTTCATGAAGACCGGCCGCGTCCGCGGTCGCCGCTAAGTTTGCAGTTCCTGGTTTCTGGTTTCTAGTTGGCCAGCAGCAACCGAGCGTGCCGAACTAGAAACCAGAAACCGTAAACCAGAAACACACCCCGTGGTCCGCCTCAAGTCCGAACGCGAAGTCGAAGCGATGCGCCGCAGCGCTGCCCTGGTCGGGCAGGTGCTGACGGAGGTCGCGCGCCGCGTCGAGCCGGGGGCGCTGACGAGCGAGATGAACCGCGTCGCCGAGGAGATGATCGCCGACGCCGGGGCGCGACCCGCGTTCAAGGGCTACCGGATCGCCCGCAACGACACGCCGTTCCCGGCCGCGCTCTGCGTCTCGGTCAACGACGTCGTCGTCCACGGCTTTCCGAGCGACGTCCCGCTCGAAGAAGGTGACGTGGTATCGGTCGACTGCGGGGTCGAGCTCGACGGGTACTTCGGCGACTACGCCTACACCTTCGCCGTCGGTGAAATATCCGCCGAGAAGGCGGCGCTGCTAACCGACACGAAACAGTCGCTCTACGAAGGCATACGGAACGGGCTACACGGCCGGCGGATCGGCGACATCGCGTTCGCCGTGCAGTCGTTCTGCGAGCGGCGCGGCTACGGCGTCGTCCGCGACCTCGTCGGCCACGGCGTGGGCCTGAGCCTCCACGAAGACCCGCAGGTCCCAAACGTCGGGCGGCGCGGCGTCGGCAAGAAGCTCAAGACCGGGATGACGCTCTGCGTCGAGCCGATGATCACCGGCGGCACGCACGAGGTCATCGTCGATCCCGACGGGTGGACCGTCCGCACCGCCGACGGCCAGCCTGCCGCGCACTACGAACACATGATCCTCGTCCAACGGGGCGAGCCAGCCGTGCTCTCCTCGTTCGAACCTATAGAGGCGGTCCTCGCCGCAAAGGGGGCGTTCATCCCCAGTGCCGAGGCCGTACTCGCTGAACCCTGAGCCATGAAAGTCCGAGCCAGCGTCAAGAAGCGCTCTGCCGACGACAAGATCGTCCGCCGCAAGGGCCGCATCTACGTCATCAACAAGAAGAACCCCAAGCACAAGCAACGCCAAGGGTAGCTACGAACGACGAGTCACGAACGACGAGTACACCCATTCGTCGCTCGTCGCTCGTCACTCAACACTCGCACTATGCCTCGAATCGCAGGAGTCGACGTTCCGAACAACAAGCGCGGCGAAGTGGCGCTGACCGACATCTACGGGATCGGCCGCTCGCGCGCGGGCGAGATCCTCGGCCGCGCCGAGATCGACCCGACCATCCACCCCGCGGAGTGGACCGAAGAGCAGACCCGGACGGTCCGGCGCCTGATCGAGGACCACTACACGGTGGAGGGCTCGCTCCGCACGGAGACGCAGCTTAACATCAAGCGCCTGATGGACATCGGCTGCTACCGGGGGCTCCGTCACCGGCGCGGCCTGCCGGTCCGCGGCCAGCGCACGCAGACGAACGCCCGCACCCGCAAGGGCCGCAAGCGCACCGTCGCCGGCAAGAAGAAGGCACCGCGTAAATAGGTTTCTAGTTCTCGGTTCCTGGTTAAGCTCTCCGAGCCGTCATCGGTACAACTAGAAACTAGGAACTGCAAACTAGAAACCCAACCCCGTCCCCGGTCCGCGCCCGCTCGCAGAGCCCCGTCTCTTCGTCACCGAGCGCACGCCGGGACAGACAACCTCACACCGCACACAGTATGGCAAAGCAGCAGTCACGCGGCGGACGCCGCCAGCAGAAGAAGAAGATCCAGGTCGAGTCCAACGGCACGGCCTACATCAAGGCGACGTTCAACAACGTCATGATCACCCTCACGGACTCCTACGGCAATACCATCTCGTGGGCTAGCTCCGGCAAGATGGGCTTCCGCGGCTCGCGCAAGAACACACCCTACGCTGCCGGCGTCGCCGCCGGTGCCGCCGCGAAGGAAGCCTACGACCTCGGCCTCCGCCGCGTCGATGTCTACGTGAAGGGCCCCGGCTCCGGCCGCGAAGGCGCGATCCGCGCGCTCTCGACTGCCGGCCTCGAGCTCCTCACGATCCGCGACATCACCCCCATTCCTCACAACGGCTGTCGGCCCCCGAAGCGCCGCCGCGTCTAGCAAGTTTCGAGTTACAAATGTCGAGTGTCGAATGAGATAACTCGACATTCGTCATTCGCAGCTCGGCATTCGGTATAAGTCCGACGGGGCGCGTCTAGAGGGCGCGTCCCACGTTTGTCCACTCTAAGACATCCAGAGCATACTATGGCCCGATACAGAGGCCCCAAGCAAAAGCTGGCCCGCCGCTTCAAAGAGCCGATCTTTGGCCCCTCCAAGTCGCTCGAACGCAAGCCCTACGGCCCCGGCCAGCACGGCCAGAGCCGCCGCCGCAAGGAGAGCGAGTACGCCGTCCAGCTCAAGGAGAAGCAGAAGGCGAAGTACACCTACGGTCTGCTGGAGCGGCAATTCCGCAACCTCTTCGAGAAGGCGTCCCGCAAGAAGGGCGTCACCGGCGAGAATCTCCTGAAATTCCTGGAGGCCCGGCTCGACAACGTCGTCTTCCGCCTCGGCTTCGCCCGGACGCGCCGCCAGGCCCGGCAGCTCGTCAACCACGGGCACGTCATGGTCAACGACCGCGTCTCGTCGATCCCGTCGCACATGCTCCGCCCCGGCGACATCGTCGAGATCCGGCCGAAGAGCAAGAACCTCGACGCCGTCCGCGACGCCGCCGAGCGCAGCCGCCGCGCCTTCCCGCACCTCGAAGTGGACCGCTCCACCCTCCGCGGCAAGTTCCTCGACTTCCCCGAGCGCGAGGACATCCCGGAGAACATCCGCGAGCAGCTCATCGTCGAGCTCTACTCCAAGTAGGCCCTTCCGGTCCACCGCTGCGGCGTCCTGTCCGCGCACCCCCGCCACCCGCCTCTACGAACCCCACTATGACCCAGACGATGACGAACATCCAGCTTCAGATGCCGGACGGCGTGCAGGTCGAGGAGATGAACGAGACCTACGGCCGCTTCACTGTCCAACCGCTCGAGCGCGGCTACGGCGTGACGATCGGCAACGCGTTCCGCCGCGTGCTCCTCTCCTCGCTCGAAGGCACCGCCATCACCGCGCTCAAGGTCGACGGCGTCCAGCACGAGTTCTCGACCGTCCCCGGCGTGACCGAGGACGTGGCCGACATCATCCTCAACCTCAAAGGCGTCCGCTTCCGCGCGGGCGAAGAGGACGAGGGCACAATCACCGTCCAGCTCGACGGTCCCGCCGAACTCACGGCCGGCACCCTCGCCGACGCCACGGCCGAGTTCGAGATCCTCAACCCCGACCACCACATCGCCACGCTCTCCGACGAGGCCGACGTGCTGATGGAGTTCCGCGTCGGGCGCGGGCGCGGCTACGTCCCGGCCGACGAGAACAAGCGCGCCGACGATCCCATCGGCGTCGTCGCCGTGGACTCAATCTTCACCCCGATCCTGAACGTCAAGTACACCGTCAACCCGGCCCGCGTCGGGGAGAAGATCGACTACGAGCGGCTGACGCTCGAAGTCGAGACCGACGGCTCGGTCACGCCCGAGGACGCGCTGACCGCCGCCGCCTCGATCCTCCGCGACCACGTCGGCCTCTTCATCTCGGTCGAGCAGGAGCCCGAGCAGCCGGAAGAGGAGAAGGAGGTCGACGCCGAGGTGCAGCGCGTCCGCTCGCTCCTCAACCAGAGCGTCGACGACCTCGACCTCTCGGTCCGCGCCCAGAACTGCCTCAAGGCCGCCTCCATCAAGACGATCGGCGACCTCGTCGGGCGCGAGGAGTCGGAGATGCTGAAGTTCCGCAACTTCGGCCGCAAGAGCCTCCAAGAACTCGTCGCCGTGCTCGAAGACCGCAACCTGCGCTTCGGGATGGACGTGGACAAATACGTCGAAGAAACCGCTTGACAGTTTCTGGTTTTCAGCTTCTGGTTTCTAGTTGGAACCAGGAAACATAAACTAGGAACCAGAAACCAACCCTCATGAGACACCAGAAGAAAATCAAGAAGCTCGGGCGCACGGCTGCGCACCGCAAGGCCACGCTCGCCGCGATGGGCTCGGCCCTGATCGAGCACAAGCGCATCGAGACGACGATGCCGAAGGCGAAGGCGCTGCGCTCGTTCATCGAGCCGCTCATCAACCGGGCGAAGGACGACTCGACGGCCAGCCGCCGCCAGGTCTTCCGGCACCTCCGCAACAAAGAGGCCGTCAAGGAACTCTTCGGCGACGTCGCTAGCCGCATCGGCGACCGGCCCGGCGGCTACACGCGCGTCGTCAAGCTCGGTCTCCGGCAGGGCGATGCGGCGGAGCTCGCCATCATCGAGCTGGTCGATTACAACGACGTGCGGCCGGACGGTGGCTCGAAGCGCACGCGCCGGACGCGCCGCAGCAGCGGTCGCAGCCGGAGCAAGGGGTCGGGTCAGCAGCAAGCCACGCAGGCCGCCACAGCCGCCCCGGCTGCCGAAGCCGCTGAGGCTCCCGCTGCCGAGACGCCCGAGGCCGACGACCTGACAAAGGTCTGGGGCATCGGGCCGGTCTTCGCCACCGCGCTCGGCGACGCGGGCATCACAACCTTCGCCCAGCTCGCCGAGGCCGACCTCGGCACGCTCCGCGCGGCGATTGCCGAGGGCAGCAGCACGTCGGATGAGACGGTCAACGAGGAGACGTGGGCTGAGCAGGCCGGCTTCCTCGCCACTGGCGACACGGACGCCCACGCGAGCTACGTCGAGAACCTGAAAGCCGAAGGCGCAACGGCGCACCAGGCTACGGTCGAAGAGGCCGAAGCTGCTGCCGAGGCCGTGGAGGCTGACGCCCCCGCCGAGGAGCGGGAAGCGGCAGCCGAAGTCGAGGCACCCGCCGAACCGGAAGCGGAGTCAGCCTCCGAAGAGGCCTCCGCCGAACCGGAAGCGGAGGCAGCCGCCGAAGAGGCCCCCGCTGAAACGGAAGCTGAAGCCGCCCCCGAGGTCGAAGAGGCCCCTGCCGCCGACGATGCCTCGACCGATTCCGACGACGCGCCGAAAGCCGCGTCCGACCCGGAGGAGAACGAGCATCCCGACGCTCCGCAAGGCGCGGCCTCGGGCGAAGGCGAGCCCCCGGCCGACACCGGTGCCGGCGACGAGGGCGACCCGCAAGGCAGTGGGCAGCGCGGCTAGTGGCTCTCCAGCTCTACGAACGGCCTCGCCTGCGCGTCAGGTGAGGCCGTTTTCGTAGAAGGCTGTTGCGCGGCGGTACGGATCGCCGTATCGTAAACGTTTCCTCGTCGCCACTCCAGCGCCGGCATGATCCAAGCCTCCTCCTATTTCAGTGCGCAGCTTCGGGACATCCACGTCGAGCCCGCCTTCGAGCGGCGCTTCCGGGTGCTCCTCGAATACTGCCGCCGCAACCTCCCCGCCGTCGACGAGGACTTCGTCCGCCGCGCCTTCGGCGTGGCCTACTGGGCGCACCGCGACGACCGCCGCGCCTCCGGCGAGCGCTACATCTCGCACCCGCTGGAGGTCGCCACGATCGTCGCCCGCGACGTGCCGTTCGACGACGTCTCGGTCATCGCGGCGCTCCTGCACGACACGGTCGAGGACACGGACCTCTCGCTCGAACTGGTCGAAGCCGAGTTCGGGCAGGGGATGGCGCAGATCATCGACGGCCTGACCAAGATCGACCATGTCTTCGCCAGCCGCGACCTCGGACAGGCCGAGAACGTGCGCAAGCTGATGCTCTCGATGGCCTCGGACATCCGGGTCATCATCGTCAAGTTCGCCGACCGCCTCCACAACATGCGGACGCTCGGCTCCCTCAGCCAGCGGCGACAGCTCAAGATTGCCACTGAGACCCACGACCTCTTCGTGCCGCTCGCGCACCGATTCGGGCTGAACAAGGTCAAGACCGAACTGGAAGACCTCTGCCTGAAATATCTCCAGCCCGACGCCTACCGGGCGATTGCGAACGGGCTCGACAAGACCCGGAAGCAGCGCGAGGCCCACGTCGAGCAGTTCATCGAGCCGGTCGAGGCCGAACTGGAAGACGCCGGGTTTGCGTTCTCGATCTACGGCCGCCCCAAGAGCATCTCGTCGATCCACCGCAAGATGCAGGTCCAGCAGAAAGAACTCGACGAGATCTATGACCTCTTCGCCGTCCGCGTCGTGCTCAAGGGCGAAGGCAAAAAGGGGCGCGAGGACTGCTGGCGGGTCTACTCTATCCTCGCCGACCTCTACAAGCCCATCCCCGAGCGCTTCCGCGACTTCATCTCCGTCCCGAAGTCGAACGGCTACCAGAGCCTCCACACGACGGTCATCGGGCCCGATGGCCGGCCCGTCGAGATCCAGATCCGCACCGAGGAGATGCACGCCGTGGCCGAGCGCGGCGTGGCGGCCCACTGGAAGTACAAAGAGGAGGGCGGCGGAGACGGCGTGGCCGCGAAGGTCCGCAGCGATGAGGCCCTAGAGCAGATCTACGCCTGGGTCCGCGAACTGATGGAGACCCCGGCCTCGGACCGGGCCATCGACTTCGTCAAGGACTTCCAGCTCAGCCTCTACGACGAGGAGATCTACGTCTTCACGCCGCGCGGCGACGTCATGACGCTCCCGCGCGACGCGACGCCCGTGGACTTCGCCTTCCAGGTGCACTCCGAGGTCGGCTTCCACTGCATCGGGGCCAAAGTCAACGGCCGCATGGTGCCGCTTTCGTACCGCCTCACGAGCGGCGACCAAGTCCAGATTCTGACCTCTAACAAGCAGAAGCCGAACCCGGACTGGATGCAGTTCGTGGTCACCCACAAGGCGCGGACCCGCATCCGGCACTGGATCAGAGAGAGGCGGCGCAAGACGGCCGAGCACGGGCGCGACCTGCTGGAACGCAAGCTGAAGCGGGCCAAGCTCGAGATCGACGAGGACGACCTAAACCGGCTGTCGTCCAAGCTCAAGTTTCCCAACACGCAGCAGCTGTTCTACGAGATCGGGTCGGGCCTCTACGACCCGGCCGACTTCGTCCGCTTCGTCAAGGAAGGGCACCGGAGCGAGGAGCAAGCGGCAGCGAGCACGGAGGACACGCCCCTCCGTCTACAGGTCACCGAGTTCACCGAGACCGCTCGCGAGGAAGGCCGCGCCGCCCTCGTCATCGACGGCGAGCACCACGCCGACCTCGCTACGCAGTATGCCACGTGCTGCAACCCGATCCCCGGCGACGACGTGTTCGGCTTCGTCTCGAAGACCGGGACCATCAACATCCACCGCACGAACTGCCGGAACGCTCCGCATCTGCTCATGGACCACGCCGACCGGGTCATTCCCGTCGAGTGGAGTAGGCAGAAAGACGTGCAGTTCATCTCGGCGCTCCGCCTCGTGGGCGAGGACCGCGTCGGGATGGTCTCCGACCTCACGACGGTCATCTCGAAGAACCTCAAGACCAACATCCGCTCGATCACGATCGAGAGCGAGGACGGCGTGTTCGAAGGGACGATCGTGCTCCTCGTCTCGGACCTCAAGCACCTGCAGCGCCTGATGCAGCGGCTCGGGCGCGTAGAGGGGATCTACGGGGTCTATCGGTTTGAAAATGATCACCCTTCGTGAAGGTTTTGCATGAACGGTGTTAATAACGGGGCATGCGCAGGAACGCATTCGTTTCCTGGAACATGTGCAGACACGCGAGGTTGGTGCCCGCGTCGCAGACGGTGGCAGCGTGCTACGACGCCCACGATACGCAGTGCCCTGAAGGTAAGGCGCATTGTTAAGTGAAATAGGTTCTGTATATAGCCTGTTGGCCGTATATTGGACTCGGGTTGCAACGCGAAATATTTATTTCGTTTCGTTCGTTAAACCTTCGTATGTGTACCGCCACCCCTACCTACTCACCACCACGGAGATAAACATGGCTCAGAAGCGTGTCCCTACGCTGACCAAGAAAGACGTAGCGCGCCGCGTAGCAGAACTGCGGGGCGAGCCGATCTACAAGTCGGAACCCTGGGTGACGGACGTCATCACGGCGCTACGTGAACTCATGCTCGGCGCGGACCCTGAAATCCGAATCGAACTGCGCGACTTCGGCGTGTTCGAGGTCAAGAAGACCAAGGCCAAGCCGAAGGCGCGGAATCCCAAGACCAACGAAACGGTCTTCATCCCTAGCCGCCGCAAGACGCACTTCAAGCCGAGCAAGCGGGTCAAGCTGGAACTCCAGCAGCCCCTGGCCGACCTCGGCTACTCGATCCCCGAGGGCAGCGCCGACTACACGCCGACCAACGGCAGGAAGAACGGCACCGCCAAGAAGACCAACGGCACGGCCCGTAAAAAGGAACTGAGCGGAGCCTAGCGGTACGCTCTGCCACTCGTTGTACCTTCAGGGCCGGTTCTGCCGGCCCTGACTGGTATCCCCATCTTGCCATGCACTCCCCCGGACCCCGAATCGTCGGCGTCGATTACGGCACGAAGCGCGTCGGCCTCGCCGTAGCGGACCCGCTGCGGCTGTTCGCCCAGCCGCTGGAGACGCATGCGCCGGACGAGGCCGTGGCCGCGCTTCGGGCGCTCCACGACCGCGAGGGGATCGAGACCATCGTCGTCGGCTGGCCGCTCACGCCGGACGGCGAAGAGGGCGAAGCAACCGCCCGCGTGCAGCCGTTCGCCAACAGGCTGCGCAACGCCTTTCCCGGGGTCGGCATCGTGACGTGGGACGAGCGGTTCTCGTCGGCTCGGGCCAGGGACGCGATCCGCGCGTCCGGCGCTGGCCGCAAGGCCCGCCGCGACCGGGAACGCGTGGACCGCGCCGCCGCCGCCATCATCCTCCAGGAGTACCTGGACGAGCACGCAGACGACGTCCCGACTCTCGACCCCTGACTCTCGACGCTCAGCATGATCCTTCCCATCTACCCCTATGGCAGCCCCGTTCTCCGCACCGAGACGACGCCCGTCGAGGCCGACAGCCCTGCGCTCCAGCGGCTTCTCGACGATATGGTCGAGACGATGCACGGGGCGAGCGGGATCGGCCTGGCGGCCCCGCAGGTGGGGCGGACCGAGCGTCTGTTCGTCATCGACCTCAGCGCGATGGCGGAAGACATCGAGGAAGAGCTGGGCGAAGTGCCGGCCTGGGCGCAGGGGCCCGTGGCGTTCATCAACCCGGAGATCGAGGAAGGCGACGAAGACGACCTCTGCGACTTCGAGGAAGGCTGCCTCTCGATTCCTGACATCCGCGAGAACGTCGTCCGGCCCGACCGTATCCATGTGCGCTTTCTCGACCGGTCGTTCGAGCCGCAGGAGACCGAGGCCTCGGGGGTGCTGGCGCGCGTGGTGCAGCACGAGTTCGACCACCTCAACGGAGTCCTCTTCCTCGACCACATCAGCCCGCTCCGCCGGCGGCTCCTGAAACGTCGACTCCGGGAGATGGCCCAGGGCCGCGTCGAGGCCGACTATCCGCTGGCCGATCCGAAGAAGACTGGGCAGCCTGTCTGACCGAGGACGTCCGGCTCGGCGTGGAGGGGAAGGAGGGTAGTGAGAAGTCGGACAGGCGAGCGGACGAACGAACTGCTCGCTGTGCCGTACCAGAGCCTTCTCTCCTCTAGCCTGGCCCATCGCACCATGTCCGACCAGCCTGAGATCGACCCCCAAAAACTCCAGCAGCAGCGCCCCGACTACGTCGAGGACAAATCGGGAACCGGCGACCCGAGCGTGCAGCCCCACATCGGGACAGACCCACAGTCGCTCCCGCAGGAGGGCAAGCACAAGACGATCATCGCCCCCGATCCGGAGAAGGTGCGGCAGCACAAGCAGAAATAGCGCGCCGTAAGCGCGCGCACGGGGCGTTTGAAACCTACGGGGTGTGGTGCGTACCCTTAGAGCGGGCATGCGGCCGCGCACCTTCGGCTCTCCGGCTGCCCTGCTCGCGCTTGCGCCTCCACCGCTCTGCCAGAGCCACACTCCACCCATTCCCAACCCCTAGTGCTCATGGATGCCCTGTTTGCCACCGGCGGCGTGCTGTTCATTTTCCTGATCGTCGCACTCCTGATCGTCTTCTTTTACTTCATCCCGCTCGGGCTGTGGGTGTCGGCGATCACGGCGGGCGTCCGCGTCCGGCTGACCGAACTGATCGGGATGCGGCTGCGGAAGGTGCCGCCCTCGGCCATCATCGCGCCGCTGATCACCGCGCGCAAGGCGGGTATCGACGTCTCGGCCAGCCAGCTGGAGACGCACTTCCTCGCCCGCGGCAACGTCCGCAACACCGTCCAGGCGCTGATCTCTGCCGACAAAGCCAACATCGACCTCCCGTTCCAGCAGGCGACGGCCATCGACCTCGCCGGGCGCGACGTGTTCGAGGCCGTCCAGGTGTCGGTCAACCCGAAGGTGATCGAGACGCCGCCGATCTCGGCGATTGCCAAGGACGGCATCCAGGTCCGGGCCATTGCCCGCGTGACGGTCCGCGCCAACATCAACCAGCTCGTCGGCGGCGCAGGCGAGGAGACGATCATCGCCCGTGTGGGCGAGGGGATCGTCTCCACAATTGGCTCGTCGGGGACGCACCTGATGGTGCTCGAAAACCCGGACAACATCTCGAAGACGGTGCTTGCGAAGGGCCTCGACAGTGGGACGGCGTTCGAGATCCTCTCGATCGACATCGCCGACGTGGACGTGGGCGAGAACATCGGGGCGAAGCTCCAAACCGACCAGGCCGAGGCGGACCTGCAAGTCGCCCGGGCGAAGGCGGAGGAGCGCCGCGCCGCCGCTGTCGCCGCCGAGCAGGAGCAACGGGCCGCCGTGCAGGAGCAGAGAGCGCGCCTCGTCGCGGCCGAGGCCGAGATCCCGCAGGCGATGGCCGAGGCGTTCCGCACCGGCAACCTCGGCGTGATGGACTACTACAACCTCCGCAACGTCGAGGCCGACACGCAGATGCGCCGCTCCATCGGCGGCGACGAAGATCCGGCGGCCGGGTCCTAGCCTGCCAGCCTTACATTCGCACCGTAGGGGCGACGCATGCGTCGCCCCTGCGCATTGCTGACCCGATGATCGCTGCCGCCCGCGTCACCGCCTTCGCCTCGCTCGGCGTCCTCAGCGCGACGCAGGACCTCGTCCGCACGGCCATGCCCTCGCTGACGCGCGCCGCCAACCCGGAACTCGTCGCCGAGGAGACCCTGGCGCTCATCGCGACGGTGACGACGCGCGCCGCCGAAGTGGGACTGCAAGGCACGCTAGCGCAGGCCGTGGGGACAGCCCTTCTGGAGACGCCGTTCCTGTACCACGACTACCTGCTCGGCAGCCGCCTCGTCGCCGAGGGCAGCGAGGGCGAGGTCGAGGTCGACCAGAGCGTCTACGAGCGGCTCGGGCGGAAGATGGAGTTCTACGGGGTCCACTTTCCCGTCGGCCAGTTCCCCGGTCCGCGCGCGCTCAGCGACAAGCTCCCGCTCTGGATGGGCCGCATCTCGCCCCCCAAGCTGCCGTCCACGCCCAGCGAGCGGCTCGGCGACCTCGGCCTCGACGCCCTCGTTTCGACGCACCTCCGGCTGGTCCTCGCCTTCGCGCAGCGGGTAGGAGCCGAAGGAGGGACAAACGGAAGTGGGTAAGCCCAGCGCACCTCGCCCGCTCCTACTCCTCCAGCCGCCCTGGCGCGTCGCGGACGATGCGCACCGTCTCGATGCGGTTCGCTGAGGCCTTCAGGATCATCAGCCGGTAGCCGTCGAGGTCGAACTCGGTGCGCTCGTCCGGGATCGAGGAGAGGCGGTCGAGGACGAGGCCGGCCACGGTCTCGTAGTCGCCTTCGGGGAGGTGGAGGTCGTAGTTCGCGTTGAGCAGTTCGACCTCGGCGCGGCCGCTGACGAGGAAGGTGTGGTCGTTGACCTGCCGCACGACCTCGTCCTCGGCGTCGAACTCGTCGCGGATGTCGCCGAAGAGCTCTTCGAGGAGGTCCTCGACCGTGATCAGGCCCGCTGTGCCGCCGTACTCGTCGATCACGATGACCATCGACGTGCCGGTTTCGAGAAACTCGTAGAGCAGGTCTTTGGCGCGCTTCGCCTCGGGCACGAAGGTCACCTCGCGGACGATGTCGCTGAGCCGCTCGGGCCGCTGGAACAGGTCGTGCGCCACGACCACGCCGACGATGTGGTCCACGTTCTCGCGGTAGACCGGCAGGCGCGAAAAGCCCGTCTCGACGAACCGGGCGCGGGCCTCGGCGAGCGTCGCGTCCTCGTCGAGCGCCTCGACATCGGTGCGCGGGACCATCGAGTCCTTGACCCGGAGGTTGCGCAGCTCGAAGACGTTCGACAGGATCTCGCTCTCCTCCTCGTCGAGGTCGAGCGTCCCGCTCTCGCGGCTCTCGCGGACGATCGCCTCGTAGTCGCTGCGGAGGAACTGCTGGAAGCTCTGCGCCTCGACGCCCGTCAGCCGGACGAGGAGCGAGCTGGTCCACCCGGCAATCTTGATGACGGGGAGGAAGAGGTAGTACGTCAGCTTGAGCGGGAGCGCAGCGGCGAAGACGACCCGGTCGGCCGGTTCGCGGAAGAGCGACTTCGGGATGATCTCGCCGAAGATGAGAACAATCGTCGAGGCGATGATCGTCTGGAGGACGAGGACGAGGCCTTCGACAGCGGCGTCCGGCCCGAGGAGGTCGCGGGCGAAGGCGCGCAGCGGGTCGTCGAGCGCGAGCGTCATCAGCGCCGAGTAGAGCACGAGCGCGATGTTGTTGCCGACGAGGGTCGTCGTCAGGAACCGGGCGGGCTCGCGGATGAACTCGCGGACGAGCCGCCCGACGAACCCCTCGCGGTGGGCGCGTACCTCCGCCTTGAGCCGGTTCGCCGTCACGAACGCGATCTCCGAGCCGGAGAAGAACGCGCTCAGGACGAGCATCAGAGCGATGAGAGCTATGGCCATTGGCTGAATGGGTGATTGAGTGATTGGGCGATTGGAGCAGCACAATCACCCAATCGCTCAATCAGACAATCACTCAATGAAATCAGCGTCCCGAAAACTCTGGCTTCTGCTTGTTGAGGAACGCGTGGACGCCTTCCTGGAAGTCTTCGGTGCCGCACGCTTGGCCGAAGAGGGCGGCCTCCATCTGCAGGCCCTGCGCCTGCGGCAAGTCTACGGATCGAAGCGCGTTGAGCGCCATCGCCACGGCGAGCGGGGCCTTCGAGGCAATCGTGCGGGCGATCTCTTTGGCCTTACCCACGAGGTCGGTGCTCGGCGTGACGTGGTTGACGAGGCCGACGGCGTGGGCGCGCTCCGCCGTGATGCGGTTGCCGGTGAGGATCATCTCGGTGGCAATGCCCTGGCCGACGATCCGGGGCAGGCGCTGCGTCCCGCCGTAGCCGGGGATCAGCCCGAGGCCGACTTCCGGCAGGCCGAACTGCGCGTTCTCGCTCGCCAGGCGGAGGTGGCAGGCGAGGGCGAGCTCGCAGCCGCCCCCAAGCGCGTAGCCGTTGACGGCCGCCACGACCGGCTTCGGCAGGCTCTCGATGCTCGTGAGGATGGCCTGCCCGCGGAGGGCGAAGCGATGCCCTTCGAGCGCGTCGAGGTCGGTGAACTCGGCGATGTCGGCCCCGGCGGCGAAGGCTTTCTCGCCGCTGCCCGTCAGGACGACACCGCGCACGCTGGCGTCTCCCCGAGCCTGGCGGAAGGCGCGGCCGAGTTCGACGATGACCTGGGTGTTGATGGCGTTCAGCTTGTCCGGCCGGTTGAGCGTGACGGTGGCGATGCCGTCGGCGTCCACGTCGTAGAGCAGGGTGTCGAAGTCCATGCGGGCGGGTGAAATGGGTAGGGGCCGGTTTCAAACCCGCCCGTACAAGGGGAATGCGGTGGGCTGGAACAGGTCTCAGACCAGCCCAGAGACAGAAGCGAAAAGCCGGAAGTCGTGCGGTCAGCCGCGCAGCCGGTCGCGCCCGGCGGCGGTGCCGGTGGCCGCCGGGTCCTCGAACGTGTCGAGGTCGTCGAGCAGGTCGGTCGGCGGGGCGAAGACCTCCTCGATCTCCTCGATGGAGGCCTGCGTCTCCTCGACCTCGGAGACGAGCGTGTCGAGCTGGAACGAGATCTCCTCGGGGTTGCGCATCGTGAGCGACTGCTCGTGGATGTACTTCGTCACGTCCTCGATCGTCTCGAGCTGGGCCTCGATCACGGCGAGGTTCTCGTGCGACTTCTTGAACTTGACGAGCCGCTTCTCGAGGATGTCGAGCCGCTTCTGCTTGATCTGCTGCACCTTCGGCGGGTCGTCTGCCATCTCGCCTCGGAGTTGGGCCATCGCGTTGACCACCTCGTCCTCCGTCGCCTGGCGCGAGAAGCGCTCGTAGCGCTCCTTCTGCTGGAGCATGGCGAGGTACGAGTCGAGCAGATCGTCGATCTTCTTGAGGTGGGATTCGAGGAGGCCCTGCGAGGCGTAGGACATCTTCTCGTAGTTCTCCCGGACGGCCTTCTCGATGTTGCGGAAGCGGATGTAGCGCTTCTGGCTGGCCTTCGTGAGCTGCCGGAAGACCTCCTTCTCGGTCGGCGGCTTGTTGCGCTCGGCCATCTTGCGCGCGCGGACGACCTTGCGGAAGCGCTCCTGGCGCGGCATCACCCCGAGGTAGAGCAGCTCGAGCGCGGCGGCGAAGAGCAGGACGAAGTTGGCAACGCCGGTGCCGGTGAGGACGAACGCCGTGACCATCGCCATGATGAGGAACACGAGGTTCCACGGACTGAGGAACGCTTCTTTGGTGTAGTTGATCGGCTCGCTCATGGGCCGCGTCAGTCCCTCGTCTGGTGGTCTCGCCCGAAGCGCCCAATCGAGCGGGCGGGCGGGGCGTCCGGCTCAGGCTCGTCTTGGGAGTCGTGCGCCTCGCGGCTGCCGGGGCCAATCGTCTTGGCCGAAGGCGGTGCGGCCTCGTCCTCCGAGTTGGCGTCGGCCGGGTTCTGCGCCTCGGCGTGGGCCTCCGCATCGCCGAGCATCTGGGTCTTCATCTGCTGGACGAGGTCGGCGGCGGCGCTTTTCTGGCGCTCGGCGTCGAGGCGGGCTAGCTCCTCGCGGTCGGCCTCCTGCTTGGCGGCGCTGTCGAGCGCCTCCATTGCGAGTTCGTAGCGCGCCTCGGAGGTGATGTTCTGCTCGGTAAGCTTGCGGAGGGCGTCCTCGTGCGCCGCGTCGAGGTCGGAGGTGTCGAGGTTCTGGAGTGCCCCGAGCAGCCCTTTCTTGCGCTTGGCCTCGCGGAGCTGCTGCTTGAGCGCGCGGACCTTGCGGAGGTGCGCCTTCTCCTGCTCTTTGATCCGGTTGAATTCGTCGCGGTCCATAGGGTGAAGGGTATGCGTAGGGGCACAGCATGCTGCGCCCCTACTCTAACCGTCGCCTTTCGTCTACACCGAGTCGCCGGAGGAGGTTCGCTGGCGGTCGCGCCCGGCGGTCTTCTCGACCTCTTCCGGCTCGGGGATCGACAGCTCCGGCTCGGACGCTGCGGTGTCGGGCTCGGCCATGCCCATCTCGAGCTTGAACTGCTTGACGAGCTCCTGGGCCTGGATCTCCTGCGCGTCCTCCTCGATCTGCATGCTCTCCGTGTCGATCGAGTCGAGCGCGAGTTCCATCCGGGCCTCCTGCTTGGCCGTCTGCTCGTTGATGCGGGTGAGCATCTCGTCGTGCGTCTGGTCCACGCCGGCGACCTCGAACTGCTCCAGCGTGTCGGCGATCTTGGCCTGCCACTGGGCGCGCTCGTGGGCGCGAAGCGCTTCGCGGGCCTCGTTGATCTTCTTCTCGCGCTCGCGCATGAACGCCTTCTTGACCTGGAGCGCTTTCTCGTACGCCTGCTCGGCGTAGCCTAGCTGCTCGGCCGTTCGGGCCTGGGCCTCTTTGGTCTGCTGAAGCTGGAGCGCGTAGCGCTGCGCGATGTCGTCGCGCCCGGCCTGGATCGCGGCCTTGATCTTCGCGGTCAGGCTCTGTAGTTCGGCCGTGTACTTCTTGTTCTCCTTCTGCAGGAGCATCGCGTTGGCCTTCACCGTGGCGATGTTCTCGTTCATCTTCGGCACCTGGTCGTTGAGCTCGCGCATGTTCTGCTCGAGGATCAGGCGCGGGTCTTCCATCGCAGAGATGGCACCGCCGAACAAGGATTTAATGAGTCGGGTAAATCGCTTCCACATGGTCAGAGAGGGGGCAGGACGGAACGTGCGAAGGACTGGCTGAAGCTACGAAAGCGGGGGCGTCTGGGTGCGGAGGTCTCCTTCGCACTGGACGCACACAAAAGACGCAGCGGAGCCGCTATTGTTGCACAGAGGCGTCTTCGGCGGCGTCAGAGACGAGGGCCCCTGTGGCAAGGTGGAACCGGAGTCCGCCGGTGAAGCGGGCGAGCCGGACGGGAAACCGGGCGAGCGGCTCGCCAGGGCGAAGGGGGCTGGCCGCCGCCTCTTCGGGGAGGACGAGGACGGCAGCCCCGGTCCCAATCGCCGTGGCGATACCGCCAGGGTCCACGGCCAGCGCCGTGCCTTCGTCGATCCCGAGGCCGCGCACCCACCGGCCGGTCTCGGCGTGGTAGTTCGCGAGCAGGGCGAGGAGCCGCCCGTAGCGGCTGCGCTCGGTGAAGTGGGTGTCGATGAGCGCGTCCTCAACGAGGCCGATGAAGCCGTCGGTGAGGGAGAGGACCGGCGCGAGCGGATCACGCAGGCCCTCGTCCGACGAGAATGATCCGCGCCGTGCGTCGAAGACGACCTCGCTCAGGATCATCGCCCCAGCGCTCGTGCCGCCGACGAGACCGCCGCGCATGTAGACCTCGCGGACCGCCTCGGCGACGGGCGTGCGGTGCCAGCGTTCGACGTACTTCGCCTGGTCGCCGCCGGGCAGGAAGAGGGCATGCGCCGCCCGGACAGCCTCGACGTTTGACGGGAGCGCGGCGGCCTCCCGCGACGCGATGGGGAGGTACGTCACCGCCGCTCCGGCCGCCTCGAGCCTGGTGATGGCAGACTGGCCGGGCGCGTCCTCGTAGTCGAGTACGAGTACCGACGAATCGGCTTCGGCGACGAACCAGGCCACTGCTTCCGGCGGCACCTCGCCACCGCCGACGAGCAGCAGACGGCCTTGCGCGAGCGCGGAGCCGCTGAAGAGCAGCAGGGCGAGCCAGAGGGCGTGCGTCATCGGTCGGTGTCCCCGGCCCATCCGGTGCCGTCGTAGCGGTCGAGCAGGAGCGGTCTTGGCTCCGGCGGCGCGTTGGCGAAGGCGAACGCGTCGCGGACAGCGGCCTCGTCCACGCGGTGCGCGTCGGCGGCGAAGAGGTGGGCGATGGGCTCGCCGGGTGCGACGGCCTCGCCCGGTTTTTTGAGGAGCACGAACCCGGCGGTTGGATCTACGTCATCCTCCTTCTGCGCCCGGCCGGCCCCGAGACGGACGGCGGCGAGGCCGAGCGCGCGCGCGTCGATGCCGGCGACGAACCCGCCAGCGGGCGCTTCAACGGTGGCGACGGGCTCCGATCCGGCGCGGCGGTCGGGGTCGTCGAGCACGGACCGGTCGCCGCCCTGCGCCTCGACGAGCTCGCCGAACTTCGCGAAGGCGCTGCCGTCGGCGAGGGCGACGGTGGCCTGGGCGTGACCGTCCTCGAACGAGCCGGCCGCGCCGCCGAGGTGCAGCATCTCGCCTGCGAGCGCGAGCGTGAGCGCGAGCAGGTCGTCCGCCTCGCCGCCGGCCGGTCGTTCGCCCCGCAGGAGGCGAATGCACTCCGCCATCTCGGGCCAGTTGCCGACGGCGCGACCGAGCGGCACGTCCATCGCCGTCAGCCGCGCGACGGTCGGCTTGCCGAACTCGAGGCCGATCCCGACGAGCGTCTCGGCGAGACGCCGGGCGTCGGCCTCGTCGGTCATAAAGGCCCCGCCCCCGGCCTTCACGTCGAGCACGAGCGCGTCGATGCCCTCGGCGAGTTTTTTGGACATGATGCTGGCCGCGATAAACGGGATCGACTCGACGGTCGCCGTCACGTCGCGGAGCGCGTAGAGCTTGCGGTCGGCCGGCGCGATCTCGTCAGTCTGCCCGATCATCACGACGCCGACCTCGGCAAGCTGCCGGCGGTACTCGGGGACTGAGAGGTCGGTGCGGAAACCGGGGAGGCTTTCGAGCTTGTCGAGCGTGCCGCCGGTGTGGCCGAGGCCGCGCCCCGAGATCATCGGGACCGGCACGCCGCACGCCGCAACGAGCGGGGCGAGGATGATCGAGACTTTGTCGCCGACCCCGCCGGTCGAATGCTTGTCGACTTTGGTGCCGGGGAGGTCCGAGAGGTCGAGCACGTCGCCGGAGTGGAGCATGGCCCGCGTGAGCGCGGCGGCCTCGTCCGCGTCGAGACCGTTGAGGAAGCCCGCCATGAGGAAGGCGCTCATCTGGTAGTCCGGCACGTCGCCCGCCGTGTAGGCGTCGATGAGGGCGGTGATCTGCTTGGCGGTGAGCGCGCCGCCGTCGCGCTTGGTGCGGAGAAGGTCGGGGGTCGAGAGCAAGGGGCGAGGAGGGAAAGGAGAGTGGGGAGAGAACTCGGGATGCAAAAGAAGGATACCACCGAGGCCGAGAACGGGAGTCCCTCCGTTCCCTCCTCACCCTCCACGTTCTCTTTCTCCCGTGCATCAAGTCTGGATTCCCAAAGCCGGCCCGCCCGAGGTCCTCGACGTCCGCGAAGCGCCGACGCCTGCGCCCGGCCCCGGCGAGGTCCTCGTCCGCATCGAGGCGGGCGGGATCAACTTCGCCGACATCCTGGCCCGGCAGGGGCTCTATCCCGACGCGCCCCCGCTCCCGGCGGTCGTGGGATACGAGGTGGCGGGCACCGTCGAGGCGCTGGGCGAAGGCGTGACCAGCGTGGCCGAGGGCGACGAGGTGCTGGCGCTCACGCGGTTCGAGGGCTACGCGTCGCACCGCGTCCTCCTCGCCGAGCAGGTCT
This sequence comes from Bacteroidota bacterium, assembly GCA_038746285.1. NCBI lineage: Bacteria > Pseudomonadati > Bacteroidota > Bacteroidota bacterium. The sequence goes on along the minus strand of JBCDKT010000009.1, from coordinate 57,106 downwards.
TCGCCCGGCCCGGCGGGATGCCCGCCGCCACCGCCGCCGCGATTCCGGTGAACTACCTCACGGCGTTCCAGGCGATGATCGTGATGGGCGGCGTGCGGCACGCGCAGGAACTGGCCGGGCAGCGGATGCGCGTGCTCGTCCACGGGGCCTCCGGCGGCGTCGGCACGGCCGCGAGCGACCTCGGCCGGATCTACGGGGTCGAACTCTTCGGCACGGCCTCGCCCAGCAAGCACGACTACGCGCGGGAGCGCGGCTACGACTACGCGATCAACTACCGGAACGACCGCTGGGTCGACGCCGTGCGCGACCTCACCGGCGGGCGTGGCGTGGACCTCGTCCTCGACCCCATCGGCGGGGCGCACTGGCGCAAGAGCTTCGAGGTGCTCGCCCCGACCGGCCGGCTCGTCGTCTTCGGCTTCTCGGCGGCGACGGGCGGCGGCAAGCTCGGGCTGGCGCGCGCCGCGGCGAAGGTGCCGTGGCTGCGGTTCAGCCCGATTGCGCTGATGAACGCCAACCACGGTGTGCTCGGCGTCAACCTCGGCCACCTGTGGGGGATGCAGGACGAGGTCGGGCGCTGGATGCGGAAGCTGCTGCGCTACTACGAGAAGGGGGACATCCGGCCGCATGTGGACCGCGTCTTCCCGCTCCGGGAGGCCGCCGCCGCGCACCGCTACATCGAGGAGCGCCGGAACGTAGGCAAGGTCGTGCTGGCACCGTAAGCAGAGCGAGGCGGCCTGCCGCGTAGACAAGCCGCCTCGGACAAGGCGAAGCCGGAAGGGCGAGGGGCTAGGCGCTCTCGTCGGCCGCTTCCTCGGTGGTGCCGGCGTTCTTGTTGCCGTACCGGCGGCGGAATTTCTCGACGCGGCCCGTGGTGTCCACGAACTGGCGCTTGCCGGTGTAGAACGGGTGGTTCGTCGAGTCCACCTCGGAGTTGTATGTGTCGCCGCTCATCGTCGAGCGGGTCTGGAACGTGGTCCCGTCGGCGAGCTTGACGGTGACGAAGTGGTAGTCGGGGTGGATTTCGGGCTTCATGGCGCTCTGGAAAGGGTCGCTGCGGTGCGTGCAGACGCTGAAAATACGCACCAGTCTGCGCCGGACCAACCAGCGGGGCTGAGTTCCTTTCGTCTTCGCAAAAGAAGCCTGGTGCCCGGTTTAGTCCGCCCGGCGAAGACAATAAAGCGCTCGCGGCGCTATTCTCCGGTGCACATCTTGGGCGAGACTCTGCTTCCCGCCTATACTTACGGCATCTTGCCCATCCTCCCTCTGCCATGAGCCGTCTTACGTTCGACCCGAGCTGCGGGCTCGACATCACGACCACGACTATCCGCGAACTCGAAGACATCGCGACGATCAACTACTGGGGCTACCGAGTGGTACGGCACGAGGGGGAGACGGCGCTCTTCGTCCACGAAGCCTACTACGACCACCGCGAAGGGCTGCTTGGCATCGCCAACCGACCGGCCCACACCTGCGGCGACACGATGGAGGAACTGGAGGAGAACATCGAACTCATCTCCCAAGCCCTGAACGAGCCGACGCTGAACTACGCGGACTACGCGGTCGGGGACTGAGACGGCATGGACAGCCGAAACGACGGACGGAGCCGCTGGGCCTCGGTCGGCATCGCTGGCCTCTTCGTGCTCGGGTGCGAACTCGTCGGGGTGGTCGGAGCCCTCACTACGGTGACGGGCGACGCGTCGTGGTACGACGGACTGACCAAGCCGCCGTTCAACCCGCCCAACTGGCTTTTCGGTCCTGTGTGGACCACGCTCTACGCGATGATGGGCGTGTCGGCGTACCTCGTGTGGCGCGAGGACCGGAACCGGAGCGAGGTGCGGGTGGCGCTCGGACTGTTCGCCGCGCAACTGGTGCTCAACGGCATCTGGACGCCGGTCTTCTTCGGGGCCGAGTCGATTGTCGGCGGGGCCGTCGTGATCCTCGCGCTGTGGGTAGCGCTCGTGCTCACGATGCGGGCGGTCTTCCGGGTCTCGCGCCCAGCCGGGTGGCTGCTCGTGCCCTACCTCCTCTGGGTCAGCTTCGCTGCCGTGCTGAACCTCTCAATCTGGGTGTTGAACTGAGTGCGGAGGGTGTGGAATGAATAGCCCCCAAAGCTATCGGAGCCGTCACGCCTCGCGCCCACGTCCGTCCTCTCCCTCCTGACCCTCCACGCCGAAAGAACTCACCCCGCCTCGCCTAGCCAGCCGCCGGTGAAGCCGCACTGCCGCAGGCCCTGCAGGACCACGTCGCAGCTGCGCATCAGCCGCCACAGCAACTCGTTCCGGTGGTTCTCAATCATCAGCACGACCGGCCCCTGGTCGATCCCGTAGTAGTCTGACGAGACCCAGGGGGTGCTGCCGTTCGGGAACGTTGGGTTGAACGAAGCGAGGAAACCGTAGTCGCCTTCGCAGTGCGGCACGTTCTCGTGGAGGTGATGGAGCGTCGGGAGCACGATCTCCGGGGCGAAGGGGAGCGAGGTGGCGACGGACCACGGCGCGAGCGTGCCATCGTCGGGGCCCCACGGGACGCTGCGGGCGCGGTAGTGGTAGAAGTCGATGGCCTCGCCGTCCACGGTGTGCCGGGCCGGGCCGGGCCCGTCCGAGGCGGTGATGCCCCAACCGTGCTCGCCGTAGCCACGCCGCCCGCGCGTGTTGCGGACCGCGTAGGCCTGCTGCACGCGCGTCGCCCGCCGCGAGTTCTCGAAGTAGTCGATCCCCCGGTCTCGCATGTAGGCGTCCTGGATGCCTCGGAAGTCGATCCACGCATGGGAGAACTGGTGGACGAAGAGCGGCCCGCCCCACAGGAGGTCGGTGCCGTAGAGCGTCTTCCAGCGGTAGGTCTCCAGCCAGAAGTCGTAGTGCTCGGGACCGATGGGGAAGGTCGGCGAGCCGAGGGCGAGGACGTAGAGCAGCAGCGACTCGTTGTAGCCCTGCCAGCGCGCCTTGAGGAAGCCCTCCTCGGGCGTCCACCCGTGCGAGACCCCGGTTCCTTCGTTGGTCGCCCAGGGCCAGTCAGCGCGCCGGTTGAGCGTGTCGGCGAGCGTGCGGAGGTCGGTCTCGACCGGGTCGCTCCGGTCGAAGTACTGCGCCGCGAGGAGGCCACCGGCGAGCAGGAACGTCGTGTCGATCGTCGAGAGCTCACACTCCATCGCCCGGCGGCCCGTCTCCATGCCAAGGAAGTGGTAGTAGAACCCACGGTAGCCCGTCGCGTCGGGCGCGCCGCTCTGCTCGCTGTCGTGGAAAAACCGGAGCGTCGTGCGGACTCGCTCGGCCGCCTCGGCACGGCCGATGTAGCCTCGCTCGGCCCCGACGACGAGACACGCGAGCCCCATGCCGGTCGCGGCGATGCTGGAAGCGGCCCCATCGCGGGAGTTGTCCGGCACCAGCCCATTCTCGGGGTTCGACCGCTCGGAGAAAAAACGGAACGTGGACTCCTGAAGCTGGTCCAGCAGGTCGCGGTCGCTGGCGGTCAGGTCGACGATGTGGGAGGGCAAGGGCGCGCGGCGAAGAATGAGGAAGTGCGACAAGAAAATACCGCCCGGTCTGCACTCTGCTCAGCACGAGACGGTCACGAACGTGACCACTGATTCGCGCGCTCGTTCCGCTGCGCGAGGCGGGCCGTCTCCTCGATGCGCCGCGCCCGCGTCGCGTCGCGCTTCGCTGTCGCTATCCACTCTAGGATGCCGCGCTTCGCCGAGCGCGGAAAGGCGGCCCAGTGCTCAGTCGACCCGGGATGGGCGTCGAAGGCAGCGGCCAGATCGTCCGGCACGACGAGGTCCTCGATAGCGTCGAGCGCTGTCCACGACCCGTCGGCCTTCGCGGCATCAACTTTCGCTTGCCCGGCAGGGGTCATCTTCCTGGCCGCGGTCATCCGGGCGACGCGCTCTTTGTTTGGACGGCTCCACCCGCTGCCCAGCTTGCGCGGGGCGAAATACAGCATCGTCCGCTTCTCGTCGAGGGCACGCGGCAGGCTGTCGACCCATCCGAAGCAGAGCGCTTCCTCGACGGCCTCGTCGTAGCTCACGGTCGGGGTGCCGGCGGCCTTCTTGTTGCGGACGAGCCAGACGCCGTCGCCGCGCTCGTGGTGGGCTTCGAGCCAGGCCCGCCACGCGGCGCGGTCGGCGGGGTAGGTTGCGTCCTCGGGCAGCTCAGGCATCGGGATGGGCGGGCGGCATCGGGTTCTGACCGCCGGCCTGCCGCCACGTTCCTCAGCCGCTATGCAACTGCGCGATGCCGACGATGTCGCCGCCCCCGAACCCGCGCCGCTTGGCCTCGGCGAACGCTGCCTGCGTCGCGGCCACGACCGAGGCCTCCACACCGCTCCGCTCCGCTTCGGCGACGGCGTAGCTGAGGTCTTTCTCGACGAGGTCGATGGGGAAATTGGGCGCGAAGGCGTGCTCGGTCATCAGCGTCGCTAGGCGCGCGGCGGCCGGGCTGGCTGTGGGGAGCGCGTTGAGGATACCGACAGCGTCCGCTTCGCCGAGGCCGGCACCGCGCAGCATCGCGATCATCTCGGCGAGCACCGCCGCCTGCACCGCGAAGACGGCGTTGACGGCCAGCTTCATCGCCGCGCCCGACCCGACGAGCCCGACGTGATGCACCGCCCCACCGAGCACGTCGAGCACAGGGCGGGCCGCCTCCAGCGCCGCCGCCTCGCCGCCGATGAGGAACGTCAGCTTCCCGCCCTCGGCGTGGGGCCGCGACCCGACGACCGGCGCATCGAGGAACCCTGCGTCGCGCTCGGCGACCGCCTCGGCGAGCCGCCGGGTCCAGCCAGGCGTGACCGTGCTCGACTCGACCGCGACGGCTCCAGGCTTGAGTCCGCGCGCGGCTCCGTTCTCGCCCAGCCAGATGGCTTCGGCCGCTGCGTCGTCGCGGACGATGGACAGGACGAGGTCGCTGCCCTCGGCAGCTTCGCGGGGCGTGGCGGCGACGGTGGCTCCGCGCTCGGCGAGCGGCGCGGCTCGCTCAGGCGAGCGGTTGTAGACGGTGACAGCGCGGCCGTGGTCGAGCAGGCGGGCGGCCATCCGGGCACCCATCGCGCCGAGGCCGAGAATCGAAACGTGCATCGCATCTCCAGGTTGGTGAGACCCAAAGATGCACAGGGCGGCGAGGCGGTCGCCTTAACCTTTATTCAGAAACGGCAGCCTCGGCCAGTTCGCGCCGGATGCGCGAGAGGTGAACGTCGGTGACGCCGAGGAGCGAGGCGATATGGTAGAGCGGGACGCGCTGCACGAGCCCGGGGTGCTGCGCTACGAAATCGAGGTAGCGCTCCGTCGCGCTCTGGAGCAGGAGCGAGCGCGTGCGTAGCTCCTTCCGCGTCAGGATCAGCTCGGCTAGCTTCCGTCCGAGCCGCTCGAACGCCGGGTCGCGGTCCATGAGGGCGACGAAGTCGGTGTACGCTGCGGTCAGGACGGTCGTCGGTTCCAGTGCCTCGACGCCGTAGAGGAGGGGCAGCCCGAGGTTTGCCGCCGCAAGTGCGCCCGCGAACTCGCCTTCGGCGACGAACGCCTTGTTCGACTCGCGTCCGTCGTCGGCCGGGTAGTAGAACCGCAGCAGGCCCTCGGCGACGAACAGCACCTCGTGCCGCGTCGCGCCGGGTAGGACCAAGTGCTCGCCGGCTTCGAGCGTTCGCACCGAGAACGCCGCCGCGAGGGCGTCGCGCTGCGCGTCGTCGAGGGTCACCCAACGCCCTGCGACCTCAGCCAGCGGTTCGTGATGCGCGGTCATGGCGAGACGAAGCGGTCGTCGAACCAGTCGATGAGGGTCTCCAGCAGGACCGGGCTGCGGGTCCACGGGCGGTAGAACCGGTCCGGCCACACGCCCTCGCCGACGAACGCTGCGGGTCGAGCGAGCGTGTGGTCGACGCCCGGCAAGACGAGGACGATCGCGTCGCCGTTGCCCGCGAGCGCAGCGCGGAGGAGCGGCACGTTGTCCTCGGGCGGGACGATGGGGTCGTTCTCCCCGAAGACGGCGAGGACCGGCACGTCGACCTCGCTCCACGGCGGGGCCTCGAAGCCGCGCCGACGGCGGAAATAGTCGAGGTCAGGAAAATCCAGGCTGTCGGGAATGAGGGCGTGCTCGGCCCAGCGCGCGGCCCGCGCCTCGGCGTTGATCGGCTCGAAGGCGGACCACGGCGCGTCGGCCTGGGCGAGGACGACCGTCTGCCGCTGGTACTCAAACGCGGCGGCGTACTCGGCCTCGGAATATTCCTCGTCCGCTCCGCGCATGAAGGCCGCCGTGACCTGGCCCTGCTGGTCGGCGAGGGAGACGGCCGGACCGACGAGCGTGACGACGAACGCCACGTCGTCGCGCTCTGCCGCGACCACCGGGACGATCCACCCGGCCGCACTGTTGCCGAAGAGTCCGACCGGGCCAAGGTCACCCCGCGCCGCGAGAGCGTCGAGGGCCGCGCGCACATCGTCGAACCGGTCCTCCGCCGTTTCCGTGCCGCGCGTGCCCGTCGAGCGGCCCGCCCCGCGACTGTCGAAGGCGAGGGCGGCGACGCCGTTGCGAGCCAGCAGCCGGCCCCAGAGCGACATCTCGGCCCGCGTGCCGTACCCGCGCCCCGTGACGAGAACGGCCGTCGGGGGGCGCTCGACTCCGGTGGGGCGGATGAGCGTGCCCGCGAGCGTGTCGCGCCCGGCGGCGAATCGCACCTCCTCGGTCTCAATCGGCGGCAGGTCGAAGTCCACGACCTTTTGCAGGTGGACCCTCGCCGTCACCGAGTCGGCTTCGGTCACCGTCCCGCGGAGGTGCCCCTCGCCGAGGTCCACAACGAGCCGCATCGCGTCGCCGAAGAGGCCCGAGGTGAGCGTGCCGTCGTAGGTGCCGCCCGGCGCGTACGAGAAGGCGAACGGGAAGCGGTCGTAGCCGTTGTAGGGTAGCGTCAGTTCGGTGCGAAGCGAGTTCTCGTCGTCGAGGCTGAACCGCAGTTCGAACAGGCGCGGCGTGCCGCTCTCGATGCTCGCCCCGGCCCATCGTCCAAGTAGACCTGGCGGCACGTCCGATGGCTGAGCGATTACCGGGGCTGCGAGGCAGAGGAAAAGGAGCAGATGGATCACGGGTCTGGAATCACGCATCGCTCTCCCCTGGCAAGGCTCCGAACTGGCGCGAGGAATGAAACACGGTGAGGATCTCCACCCGGTCTTCGTCCGGTAGGTGCATGTAAATGATACGGTACTGCCGGTGAACCACCTCCCGCATCGTTTCGTCCCCGATCTCCGGCACGGTGCGACCCGAGGTCGGGAAGACTTCGAGCCGCTCTGCTGCCTGCATGAGCCGACGAACAATCACTTCGGCATACCCCGGCGACTGCTGCGCATGGTAGGCACCGATAGATTCGAGGTCGGCGTAGGCTCGCGGCGTCCAGATCAGCTCTGCCACGACGCGATCTGTGCTTCGATCCGGCGCTTCACCTCATCGTGTGGAATCGTCTCTCCTCGCCGCGCCTGCTCCAGCCCCTGCTCGATCTTGCTCAGTAGCAACAGGCGCTCAATGGCATCCTCGACCGTCGCGTCCTCCGGCAAGTCGACGACGACTTTGACAATCTGGCCTTTAGAGATAGTGGCATGCATGGAGAGACCGTGTCTAGAAGTGGCGAATCAAGTCGCTCATACGTGTGGAAGCGGCTTGCTGTTCTCCACGCTCGCCCCGACCCACCGTCCGAGTAATCCTACCGGTGTCTCTGACGGTTGGGCAAGAGCTGGAGCGGCTAGGCAGAGAAGGAATGGCAGGCGGGTCATAGGATACTTTATGCGCTAACAAGAGTCCGATGCAGCTGCGCAGGGCGAATCAGCGGTAGGATGGGGCAAATCGGTAGGGTACTGCGTGTGGGAGCAGTCACAGGTCACACCGCCGACCATCCTGATATCTCGAATTTGGGTTGTCGAGCCAGCCAGCGGAAGCGAACTGGGTCAGCATAGTAATCATGCTCTCCCGTGTGCTCTCCTCCATACTTCACATCGTACAGTAGCCCCGGTGCTCCCACTGAGCTAGGACTTGATTTGTCCAGTGCGATCAAGCCACCGAGCCGTTCAGCCGTTTCACAGGCGAGCGTGCTAAGAGTGCGAACCGTTCGAGGCATGTCAGCGGACCTGAACCCGTGGAGATCAACTACACCCTTCGGCACCCATCCGAATGTTGCATTGAACGCCGGATCCTCGTCCCACCACATCGAAAACGAAACATCGAACTCCATTGCTTCCGCTCTATTCCCGAACACGAGTTTCCACCCTTGTCGGGGTTTCATTCGCGGAAGCTCCGGGAGGTCTGATACGTGAGTGGCTAGTTCTGCGAACCGTGCTCGGAGTGGCGGGAGTTGAGGGGGAGGCCACTCCGGCAGTGCTACTTCTATACCTGGTCCCATTTCTCGGCGCGAGGTTATATGACCCGTAATTGTTTGTCAGCGAGCGTACCTGCCTCCGCTAGCGTAAGCACGTCGAGGCCACGTCGGCGCAGTCCCTTCGTGATGGCACCCGCGATGTGCTCGTCGGTGTAGTACCGAACGCGGGTCACGCGGCACCCTGCACGCGCTGCTCGAGAAGCGACGGCGTCTGGCGACGTAGCTCCTCAGCGAAAGCGTGTCCGGCTTCGATAGACTGGTCTATCGTTTCGCGGTGCGCGAAGTAGTACGCAAGGGCTGCGTAGATGTCGGCCAGGTCGAGGTCGTACTCGCTTGCGATTCGGTCCACGCTCCAGCCGAGGCGGTCGTGCCAGATCGCCACATTCTGGACAGTGATGCGGTGACCGTCGATGCGCGGCTTGCCGCCGCACACGCCGGGAGTCGCTACGATACGCTGGTCGAGTGTCTTTGCCGTCGCCATCTGCTTCGCGTCGAGGACGTTGGTTGTCTGCGCTTGCTAACGCGCCAGCGACCGCTACGGTTGCTCCGGCGAATCGTCCGACACCGACGACGGCTCGGTGGCAGCCTGCGCGCCGTTCGTCGCCGCGCCGGTGCCGCCGAGGGTGACTTTCACGTTGTGCGTCCCGCCGTCGTCCACGCGGGGGACGCGGGCAGCCCCTTCGACGACGGCTCCGTTCGCTCCGTCCACGGCCACGACGCCGTGCTCGACGCCCTGGTTCTCGACGGTGAAGACGTAGGTCGTCTTGTCGCTCGGGAGGCGGTAGCTGATCTTGAAGCCTGGCCAGTCGGCAGGGATGCGCGGGTCGAGCCAGATCGCATCGGCCTCGACCTTCAGCCCGAGGACGGACTCGACGGCGACGCGGTAGGTCCAGCCGGCCGAGCCGGTGTACCACGTCCAGCCGCCGCGCCCCTCGTGGGGGTGGACGCTGTAGACGTCGGCGGCAATCGCGTAGGGCTCGGTCTTGTAGTGGTCGGCCTTCTCCCGCGTGCGGGCGTGGTTGACAGGGGAGATCATCCGCAGGAGGTCCGTCGCCTTCGCGCCGTGGCCCTGCTCGGCGAAGGCGCGGATCGCCCAGAGGACGCCGTGGGTGTACTGGCCGCCGTTCTCGCGGACGCCCGGGAGGTAGCCCTTGATGTAGCCGGGGTCGTGCTCCGTTTTATCGAACGGCGGGGTGAGGAGGCGGATGATCCCGGCCTCTTCGTCCACGAGGTGCTCCTCGACCGACCGGAGCGCCTGCTCCGCGTGCTCCGGCGTGGCGACGCCCGAGATGATGCTCCAGCCCTGGGCAATCGCGTCGATCCGGCACTCGTCGTTCTGGGCAGAGCCGAGGGGGACCCCCTCGTCGTAGTAGGCCCGGCGGAACCACGCGCCGTCCCACCCGGTGTCGTTGAGCGCGACTTCGAGGTCCTTGAGGTAGGCGCGGTAGCGCTCGGCGCGCTCGGTCTCGCCCCGCTCGTCGCAGAGCGGGATGAACCCTTTGAGGATGTGGGCGAGGAAGAACCCGAGCCAGACGCTCTCGCCGGTCCCGTCGTTGCCGACGCGGTTCATGCCGTCGTTCCAGTCGCCCGAGCCCATCAGCGGGAGGCCGTGCTCGCCCTTCGTGAGCGAGCGGTCGATCGTGCGGGCGGCGTGCTCGAAGACGGTGCCCGTCTCGTCGGCGACGCCGGGCGTGAGGAAGGCCTCGTCCTCGCCCTCTTCGAGTTGCCGCGCGGTCAGAAACGGCTCGACCTCATCCAGGATGCTGGCGTCGCCGGTCGTGCGGACGTAGAACGCGACGGCGTAGGGGAGCCAGAGGAGGTCGTCGGAGAAGCGGCTGCGGATGCCGGCCTCGGTGATCGGGTGCCACCAGTGGAGCACGTCGCCCTCGGTGAACTGGTGGGCGGCGTTGCGGCGGATCTGCTGGCGCGTGAGGTCGGGGCGCGTGTAGATGAGCGCGGTCGAGTCCTGGAGCTGGTCGCGGTAGCCGAACGCGCCGCCGGACTGGTAGAACGCGCTCCGGCCCCAGAACCGGCACGCGAGGTTCTGGTAGAGCAGCCACCCGTTCGCCAGCACGTCGATCTCCGGCGCGGGCGTCTCGACGTGCGTCGCGGACAGCAGTTCGCGCCAGAACGCTGTGACCTCGTCGAGAGCGTCCTGTACGGCCTCGGCTGTGGCGTAGCGCTTGACGATCGTGCGCGCCGCGTGTGAGTGCTCCGCCTGCCCGATCAGGAAGCGCAGCTCTACGGTCTCGCCCGGCTCGACCTCGACCGGAACCTGGAACGCGGCGCACGGATCGAGGCCTGCGCCGACGGTCCCGTCGAGCGGAGCATCGGTCTCAAGGGCCGCTGGGAGCACGGTGCTCCCACCTCGGCCGAGAAACGTGCTCCGGTCCGAGGTGAAGCCTGCTACGGGTGCTCCGTGCGCCGCGGCGAAGGCCACGCGGCGGGCGAACGTACCGTTGTAGTAGTTGCGAGCCAGCAGGGCTCCCGTCTCCTCGTCGTGGTGGGTGGTGACGTAGGGTGCGTTCGGCGGGCGGCGCTCGCCGAGGACCCACTCGTGGTAGCGGAAGACGGTCAGCTTGCGCTTCGTGCTCCTGGTATTGGTGAGGCGGAGGCGGGCGATCTTGACGGGGTCCTCGCGCGGGACGAACAGGCAGACCTCCTGTTCGATCCCGTGACTTGCGTGGTGGTAGCTCGTGTAGCCCCAGCCGTGGCGCGTCTCGTAGGGCTCGCCGTCCGGGACCGGGCGCGGGGTCGGGCTCCAGAAGACGCCGCTCCCCTGATCCGTCGGGGTTTCGTCGCGCAGGTAGAAGGCCTCGCCCGCCGGGTCCATCACCGGGTCGTTGCTCCACGGGGTGAGCTTGTTCTGCTGCGAGTTGACGGACCACGTATAGCCCTCGCCGCTCTCCGACGCCGTGAACCCGGCGTTCTCGTTGGCGACGACGTTGATCCACGGCAGCGGGGTCCGGTCGAGGCCGCGCCCGGCGCGGCTGTGCTGGCGGACGACGTACTCGGTCCCGTCTGCGGAGAAGCCGCCGTAGCCGTTGAAGAACTGCAAGTCGTCGGCGTGCTTCTCGGCGTCGGCCTCGCGCGCCGTCTCCCCGGCGGGCCGGGGCAGGCTGTCGGCTTCGACCGTGAGCGCGGAGTCGAGGGTAGGGCGGTAGACGCGCTCGGCCTGACCGTTTTCGGCGACCTGTACGGCCTCGGAAGGCTCGTCGTCTTCGGCGTCGAACTGCGGGAGCTGGCCGTTGATTACGACGCGGGCGACAGTCAGGATGAGGGTCTGGTCCTCGTCGGCGAGTTGGTCGGTGCGGCGGACGAAGAGGCCGCCGCGCTGGTTGAGGAGGCCGCGCTGCGGCGAGGTCTGGATCGCCTGGAGAATCGCGTTCTGGAGCTCGCTCGCGTAGCTCGGCGGGTGATCGTTGAGGATGACGAGGTCGGTTTCCAGGCCGCGCAGCCGCCAGTACTCGTGCGCTTTGAGGAGGAGCCGGAAGTGGGGCATGTCGTCCGCCTTCGCGATGCGGTAGACGAGGATCGGGAGATCGCCGGAGATGCCGTGCGCCCAGAGGCCGGACTGCGGGCGCCGGTTGCGGAGCAGCACGTCTTCGGGCGCGCGGAGAGCCGCCCCGCCGTAGAGCATGTGCGAGGCGAGGCGCTGGAAGTAGAGCGCCCGCTCGCCCGGTAGCCCGAGGTGCTTGAGTTCGACGAGGCCGTAGACCGACGCCAGTTCGAGGGCGCGCTGCGCCGCGTAGGGGTGGTCGTAGCGCTCGACGAGGCGCTCGGCGTCCTCGCGCGAGTCGGCCGTGCCGAGCGAGAAGGTGACCGTCACGTTCTCCTTCGGCATCAGGACCACGACGCGGCGGAGCGAGACGACGGGGTCGAGCACGGCCCCGTCGGTGCCGGAGAGCCGGGTGCTCGGGTCCATCGCCGCCGGGTGGTCCAGCGTCCGGCCGCGCCCGATGAACTTGGCCCGGTCGGTCTCGAACTGGAGTTCCTCGAAGACCGGCCCGAGGGCCTTGTCGGCGACGGTGTGGACGAGCCACGGGCGGTGCTCGCCCTCCTTGCGCGGGCGGCGCGTGGCGATGATCGCGTTGTGCTCGGGGACGTACTCGGTCTCGACGAAGAGCTTCGAGAAGGCCGGGTGCGCGGCGTCGGCAACGGGCGGGAAGAGGACCACCTCGGCGTAGCTCGTCAGCTCGATCACGCGCGGCTGGTCGGAGTAGTTGGTCAGCGTCACGCGCCGGACCTCGACGTCGTCCTCGGGCGAGACGACGATCTCGGTGAACGTCTCGATCCAGTCGTCGACGCGGGCCGTCTCGACCTTGTTGGCGTGGAACCACGTCTCGTAGCGGTCCGGCGGCAGCGCCGACTGCACCGGCTGCTGCCCGGCCGACCAGAAGCGGTTGCTCTCGAGGTCGCGCACGTAGACGAAGAAGCCCTGCGCGTCGTGCGTGCGGTCCGGCTGCCAGCGCGTGACGCCCATCTCACCCTGGCGCGCGTAGCCGGACCCTGCACTCGTGAGGTAGGCCGTGTAGCGCCCGTTCGAGAGGAGCACGCCGCGCGGCACGGGGTCCGCAAGCGCGTCGCCCGTGAGGTGCTCGACGTAGGAGGCGACCGGCTGCACCTCGACCGGCTCGAGCTCGCCCTCGTCGAACGGCGCGGCGTCGATCTTCTCGACCACGCGCGGGACGCGCTCCTGGAGCAGCAGTTCACCCGACTGCACGAAGGGCTCGCAGTGGAACCGGTCCTGCACGCGGTTGTCGAGGAGGACGTTGGCGAGCGAGAGCAGGCTCATCCCCTGGTGGTGGGCGAAGTACGACCGGACGACCTGGAACGTCTCCTCGCTGGCCGTCTCGCCGGGGGTGGCGACGCGGGCCGGGGTGAAGTCGACGGCCTCGTAGTAGCCGTAGGGCCCGTAGGCCCCGAGTTCGTCGATCTTTCCCAGGTTCGAGAGGGCGCGGTCCGGCCGGACCATGAGCGCGAGGACCGTCGCGTAGGGGGCGAGCACGTAGTCCTCGCCGAGGCCGCGCTTGAGGCCGAGCCACGGCACGCCGAAGGCGCGGTACTGGTACGTCAGGTGGAGGTCGAGCGTGTAGTAGGCGCTCTCGGAGATGCCCCACGGGCGGCCCTTCGAGCGCCCGTAGAAGCGCTGCGTCGAGACGGCGTTGTAGAGCGTCTCGTCGAGGAGCGTCCGGGGATAGGTCCGCATGAACAGGAGCGGCATCAGGTACTCGAACATCGTCCCGCTCCAGGAGAGCAGCGTCTTGCGCCCGCGCGTGCTCCGGGTCGAGCGGCTGAGGCGGAACCAGTGCTCCGGCGGCACCTCGCCCTTGCCGATGGCGAGGTAGGAGGCGAGCCGCGCCTCGGAGGCGAGGAGGTCGTAGGTGCTGTCGTCGAAGCTGCCCCGGTCCACGTCGTAGCCAATCGAGAAGAGGTCGCGCTCGGCGTTGTAGAGCATGGCGAAGTCCATGCCCCGGAGGAGCGCGCCGGCGCGGGCGGCGAGGTCGCGGGCGTCGTGGAGAAGCGCGCCCACGGCATCGGCCGAAGCGCGGAGCCGCTCCGTATCCATCGCCCGGTCCGAGTCGGTCAGGAGTGCCGTCGTCCGGTCGAAGAGCGCGCCGAGCGTCGAGACCTGGTTGAGGTCGTCGTCGACGACGTCCCGGTCCTCGAGCCAGGGGGCGAGGCTGAGCAGTTCGCTCCGGGCGAGGCGGAGCTGGGCGAGGGGCTGCCCGGCCCAGGTGCGGAGCTCGTCCACGTCCTGGTCGCGCCAGACCGGGGAGGGCTCGAACTGCGCCGCCGTGTGGAGGTCGGCGGCGGCGGCGAGGAGGGCGTCGAGCCGGTCCCGCCACTCGGTGAGCGTCGCCGGCGTCGGCCGGTCGAGGGCCGCCCCGAGCCGCTCGCGGACGGCGACGATCTCGGCGGCGTCGAAGTCGTCGGGCGGGCACCGCCGGAGCGTCTCGTCGAGCGCGCAGAGCGCGTCGCGCACGCCCTCGGCGAGCGCCGGGCTCGGCCAGGCCGCCCCGGCGACCTCGCCGAGTCCCTGCTTGACCACGACGAGCGAGCCGGCGAGGTTGCCCGAGTCGACCGTCGAGACGTAGCGCGGGTGCATCACCGCCCCGGTCTCGGTCGCGTACCAGTTGTAGAGGTGGCCTCGGTGCTTTTCCAGCCCCTCGACGGCGCTGAGCATCGCGCCGAGCCGGCGGACCTCCTCCTGGCGCGGGAGGTAGCCGAAGTCGCGCGCCACCTGCACCGCGTTCAGAGCGAGGCCGATGTTGGTCGGCGACGTACGGCGGGCGAGGCCCTGGGCGGGCTTGACCTGGAAGTTGTCCGGGACGAGCCACCGGTCGTCGTCCGAGAGGAACTCGTCGAAGTAGCGCCACGTCCGGCGGGCGAGCGTGCGCAGCCGCCGCGTGTCGTCGAAGGTGAGGCGGTAGCGCTCGGGGCGCGTCGGGGCGCTGACGGCCTTCGCCACCCACGGCGCGGCGATCCACGCGACGGCGAACGGGAGGGCGGCGAGCCACGAGATCGGCTCGGCAATCGAGATCAGCACGAGGACCGCGACGCCGACCGCGACCGAGAGCCAGAGCGAGCGCGGGATGTCGCGGGCACCCTGCTCAGCCTGGTACGCCGTCACCCATTCGAGCCGGTTCTTGCGGGAGATGAACAGCCGCCACAGCGTCCGTCCGACGGCGTCGAGCATCACGACCGCCTGATGCGCCAGGAAGACGACCGAGAGGCCGGTCTGGAGGGCGTTCAGCTTGAGGTCCTCCCACGCGTGGCGGAAGTAGCTCGACGAGACCGTGTCGGCCGGCTGCCGGAAGAAGGCGTCGATGAAGGGGGCGTAGATCGGGAAGGCGAGGACGAGGAGGGCAATCGCGGTCCACACGAACGGCGAGCCGGGCAGCACCGAGGTCCAGGCCAGGGCGAGGAAGAGGACGAGCGCCACCGGCGTGAGGCTCCGCCGCATGTTGTCGAAGATCTTCCACCGGCCGACGACCGAGAGCGGGGTCCGGCGCCAGCGCCCGCGCGCGTCGCGGACGCGGGGCATCAGCCACGGCAGGAGCTGCCAGTCGCCGCGGACCCAGCGGTGGAGCCGCATCGCGAACGTGCTGTAGCGGCTCGGGTAGTCGTCGAAGACCTCGATGTCGGTCACGAGCGCGGCGCGGGCGTGGTTGCCCTCCAGAAGGTCGTGCGAGAGGACGGCGTTCTCCGGCACCGACCCGGCGAGCGTCCGGCGGAAGGCGTCGACGTCGTAGAGCCCCTTGCCGGTGTAGATCCCCTCGCCGAAGAGGTCCTGGTAGGCGTCCGAGACGGCCGTCGTGTAGGGGTCGACGCCGATGTTGCCGGAGTAGATGCGCGAGAACGGACTGCGCAGGCTCCCCTCGGGGACGACCGAGACCCGGGGCTGGAGGATGCCGTAGCCCTCGACGACGCGGCCGGTCTCGGCCGAGTAGCGCGGCACGTTGACCGGGTGCGCCGCCGTGGCGATGAGGTCCACGGCCCCGTCGGGCGGCAGCCGCGTGTCGGCGTCGAGCGTGACGACGTAGCGCACGGCGTCGCCCTGGACGGTCTCGCGGAAGTCGCCCTCGATGACGGTGTAGGTCGTTTCGGCATCTGCCCACTTATCAGGCGGGGTGCGGAGGAGGTCGTTGAACTCTTCGAGCTTGCCGCGCTTGCGCTCCCAGCCCATCCACACGCCCTGGCGCTCGTTCCAGCGGCGCTCGCGGTGGAGGAGGAAGAAGGTGTCGGTGCCCGGGGCACCATCGCCGCCGGCCCGCCCGGTGCGGGCGTTGAGCGCGCGCACGGCGTGGACGGCCGCCTCGACGATCGCGTCGTCGCCCGGCGCGTGCTGGGCCTCGGCGTCGCGGAAGTCGGTCAGGAGCGCGAAGCGCAGCGCCGGGTCGGGGTTGGCCGCGGCGTGGACCTCGAGCGCCTCGACCTGGGCGCGGGCGTTCTCGGGCGAGGAGAGCAGCGTCGGGATGACGACGAAGGCCATGTTGCCCTCGGGGATGCCGTCGCTGAAGTCCATCCGCGCGAGCTGCGACGGGGGGAGGAGCCGCGCCGCGTTGAAGTTGGCGAACGTGACGGCGAAGTCGAGCAGCGGCAGGAACGCCGCTGCCGCCGTGAGGCCGAGCAGGCCCGGCCCGGCCCCGGCTCCGAGCGCGATCCACAGCACGCCGGCGAGCGCCAGGAGGGTGACGACCGTGATAAAGCCGAGGTAGACCGCCGTCGGGTGCCGGTGGGCGATGCGCACCAAGCGCTCCCGGAGCGGTGCGCGGAAGCCGACCTCCTTCCCGAGCGCCCGCTGCCCCGGCCCGATGAGCCAGTAGCCGACGTGCCCGGCCGGGTCTGGCTCCCCCGCCTCCTTTGCCGACGCGGCGAGGGCGACGGCCCGCTCGGCGACGCCGAACTCGGTCTCGGACGCGTGGCGCGACAGGGTCTCGACGCGGTGGCGGTACAGGTCGCGCGTGCCGGGGTCCATCTTCGGGTACACGGCGTCGGGGTCGCCGCGCAGCGTGTCCTCGACCGCCGAGAGGTCCTCGACGAAGTCGCCCCAGTCGGTCTCGCCGGTGTGGCGGAGCGAGAGGATCGCGTTCGCCATCGAGACCTGCCACTGCGTCTCGCGCTGGGTGACGCGGCGCGCGACGTCTTCGAGCGTGGCGCGGCGCGAGCGGAGGCGCTGCTCCAGCCATTCGAGCGCGGGCACGGCGCTCGGCCCCTGCGCCTGGAGCCGGCTCGAGAAGGTCGTCACGAACGGCCCCGAGAGCGGCGAGTGCTCCCGCGCCATCTCGGCCAGGATGCCGACGACCTCGGACGGGTCCTCGTCGCCCCGCTGGGCGATGCGCCGCGCCCACCTCGACGCCGCGCGCCGCTCCTGCCGCGCCTCGATGATCTGCACCGTCAGCGCCACCACCTTCTCGACCAGCACGAGCCGGAGCATGATCGGGAGCGCCCACAGCTCGGCGAGCGTCAGGAGGTCAACCTCCTGGAAGGCCCGGGTGAAAGCTGTCAGGTTCTCCTGGTCGAGGGTGTTGTCGGTGTGCGAGGCGAGGGTGTGGACGAGCTCGAAGACGCGCGGCATCCCGGTGAACGGGCCGGTGCGGAGCTTGGGGAGCAGCTTGTAGTAGCTCTTCGGGAGGTTGTCCTCGATGTCGCGGACCTGGTCCCGGACGATGTGGAAGTTGTCGAGCAGCCACTCGGCCGCCGGCGTGACCACCTCGCGCTCGGCCCCGGCCCCGGCGAGCGCGCGGTAGGCGTCGGTGAGGTCGCGGTAGGCGCTGCGCAGGAGCGGGCGCAGCGGCTTGGAGACGCGTTTCTCCTCCACGAGCGCCTGGTCCCGGGCCAGACGCCGGGCGTACTCGGCGAGCTGGGCGGGCTTGAAGACGTTGGCGACAGTGGGGCCGTCGGGCACGAGGGTGGCGTCGTCAGGCATCGGGGCAGAGGCAGGTCGTGTTCCCGCAAGCTACGGCGCGGGTGGGCTCGGAGTGGGAGGAGTGGGAGGAGTGGGAGGAGTGGGAGGAGTGGGAGGAGTGGGAAGAAAAGCTGAGAAAGTTAACGAGACCCTCGCGCTCCGCGCCGACGCTCGCTCTTCCCCTTCCGCCCGTTCGCCCCATGCCTCCCATTCCATGCGCCGCAGGCGCACCCCCGCCCTCCACGCCGAACCGACGCTCCGCTCCCTCCGCGCCAGACGAATGCGGTGCGCTACAGCGCCTCCGCGATGCGCTCCGCCGTCCGGTAGGCGTTGGCGACAATCGTGAGCGTCGGGTTCGTCGCCGCGCTCGACGGGAAGACGCTCGCGTCGGCGATCCAGAGGTTGTCGACCTCGTGCGACCGCCCGTTCGGGTCGACGACCCCGTCCGCCGGGTCGGCGCTCATCCGGGCCGTGCCGCACTGGTGGTTCATCACCCGCAGCGGCATCGGCACCCGGAAGAACCGGTCGAACCCGACGGCGCGGAGCTTCTCCTCGAACAGGTCCATCAGGCGCGCGTGCGCGCCCTCGTTCGTCAGCCGGTAGTCGATCTCGATCCGGCCCCCGACGCCGAGGCGGACGCGGTTCTCGGCCAGGGGCAGGTCCTCGCCCTGCACCCACCAGTCGAGCGAGTGCCGGGAGACGGCTTCGGCCTCGTCGTCCGACAGCTTCAGGTCGGCCCCGATCATCGCCGGGAGATGCTTGCCCATCAGGTGGACGTGCCCGAGTGGGGTCCCGCCGTCGCCCGGCCCGACGTGCGCGCCGTCGCCCCAGTAGTAGTCGTTGACGGCGAGCGTCTTCTGGAAGTAGGTCTCGTTCGGCGTGCGGGTGTCGACCGAGTAGAACTTGGAGGTGATGTGCCGCATGTAGTGCCGCCCGACGCGGTCCGACCCGTTCGCCACCTCGGACCGGAGGAGGAGGTCGGCCGTGTTGACGGCCCCGCACGCGAGGACCACCACGTCGCCCGAGAACGTCGTCCGCTGCCCGTCGATCTCGGCCTCGACGCCCGTGATCTCGCGCCCCGAGGCCGACGCGACGAGCCGGGTCACCGTGACGCCGGTCCGAAGCGCGACGTTGTCGTAGTCGAGCGCAGGGCGGACGCCGCACGTCTCGGCGTCGGCCTTGAGGAGCGTGAGGTCGGGGTAGCCGTCGAAGGTCTCCTGGCCCTGGGCGCGGAACAGCTCGCGGAGCACGAACGGCCCGCCGGCGTCCTGCTCCGGGTTGCGCAGCAGCGCCATCGGCAGCGCGAACGGCTTCAGCCCGACCGAGCGCAGCTTCTCACCGACCTCGCCGATGCGCGGGTCATGTGCGAGCGCCGGGTGCGGGTACGGCCCGGCAGGCGGCTCGAAGGGGTCGGACCCGCGCTCCCCGTGGACGAAGTAGTCGGCGTCAGCGCGGTCGTAGTAGGGCGCGAGGTCGTCGTAGGAAATCGGCCACGCGGGGGAGAGGCCGTCTTCGGTCTGGACGGCACCGAAGTCCTCGGGGCGCATCCGCAGCATGGCCGCGCCGTAGGTCTTCGTGTTGCCGCCGACGTGGTAGATCATCGAGGCGCGGAAGTCGGTGTCGGAGAGGGTGTCGCGCCAGCGGTCCTCGGTCTTGTAGCGCTCGCGGCGGTAGACGAGGTCGGGGCTCCAGTTCTCGGCCTCGCGCGGGAGGAAGGCCTCGCGGTTGAGCAGAAGGATAGATTTGCCGGTGGGCGCGAGGGCGCGGGCGACGGCCCCGCCGGCCGCCCCGGCTCCGAGGATGAGAACGTCAGCGTGCATGTTCAGGAGCGGAAGAGTGGAAGCGAGAAAGAGCGGAAGAGCAGGAGGATGAGGACAGAGACGCTTCCGCTCTTCCTGTCCTCCGCTCTTCCTTTCCTGTCACCCCGACCAGGGCTTGGCGAAGGCCGGGTAGAGCGTGAGGCCGCCGTCGACGAAGACGGTCTGGCCGGTCATGTAGGGCGCGGCGTCGGAGGCGAGGAAGGCGATCACGCGCGCCATCTCCTCGGGCTCGGCCACGCGGCCCATCGGGATGTGATCGGCGACGGCGGCGCGCGCATCGGGGTCGTCCTTCCAGGCGGCGTTGATCTCGGTGACGGTCGCGCCGGGGCCGATGGCGTTGACGCGGACGTGCCGGTCGGCGTACTCCAGCGCGAGCGACTGCGTCAGGCCGTGGAGGCCGAACTTGCTCACGGCGTAGGAGGCGAACATCGGGCGCGGGATGCGCTCGTGGACGCTGGAGACGGTGACGATGACGCCGGGGCGCTCGGCGGTGCGCGGCTCATCCAGCCAGCGCCGGAGCGCCGCCTGGCAGCAGAGGTAGGCCCCGCGTAGGTTGACCGCCAGAATCTCGTCGAAGACCGAGACGTCGGTCGCGTGCGCCGCGCCCTTGACCTGGATGCCCGCGTTGCACACGAGCACGTCGAGTCCGCCGAAGCCGCCGAAGCACCGGGCCGTCATCGCCTCGACCTCCTCTTCCTGCGACACGTCGGCGCGGACCGTGAGAGCGAGCGTCTGTTCCTCTGCACCGACGAGGAGGGTCTCGCCGTCCTCGGACACGGCGCGGGTCGGCCCGTCAAGCGCCTGGGCGACGGCGTCGAGTGTGGCGCGGGCCTCATCGGCCTCGTCGGCGTTCGGGTAGTTGACGGCGAC
The DNA here is from genome assembly GCA_038746285.1 of Bacteroidota bacterium. Classification (NCBI taxonomy): domain Bacteria; kingdom Pseudomonadati; phylum Bacteroidota; species Bacteroidota bacterium. The sequence goes on along the minus strand of JBCDKT010000009.1, from coordinate 36,664 downwards.
GCGGGCACCGCGGCGGGCGAGTTCGGCGGCGGCGGCGCGGCCGATGCCGCTGGAGGCACCGGTGACGAGCGCCGCGCGGCCGGTGAGGTCTACAAGGGGAGGGGGCACAGAGGAGGGAGCGAGAGAAAGAAACGGTTTGGGAAAGGAGCGGGGAGCCGAGACGGAGCGAGCAGGACAGCGGCCAGGAGCCTGAACGCGAAGCACAGAGGAGCGTAGCGACTCCTCCAGCCGATGCCCGGCATCGGCGATGGAGTGCGACGCCGCAGCGGGCGGTCGTAGCCGGTCGCAGGCCGCGACGTTCGTTCACCAAACAGTTTCAAAGAAGGGGGCGCCCGGTACGGCCTGCCCTCCGCCCTGTGTTCCCCTCGCCCCCAACTAACCTCCGTCTGTGGAAGGGAGAAGTCGAAGGCGATGGTCCAGTGGCAGTCCGTCCCCCGCGCCGGGGGCGAAAAAAGCCGCGTGTGCCCAGGTCGGCACACGCGGCTGGTAAAGACGGTCAGGCTCCGCTAGCGCAGCACGGTCACGCGCTGGGTGGCGACGCCCGCCGCGGTCTCGGCGCGGACGAGGTACGTGCCGTCGGCCAGGCCGGCGCGGTCGAAGCGCAGCGTGGTCTCGCCTGCCGGAAGCTCGCCGCGGTGGAGCACCGCCACGCGCCGCCCGAGGAGGTCGTAGACCGACACCGTCGTCACCGCTGCCTGCTCAAGCTGGACGCGCACCGCCGCCTGGTCCCGCATCGGGTTCGGGTAGACGGCACCCAAAGCAAACCCGTCCGGCGCGGTCGCGGTAAGCGCCGGCTCGTCCGTCCAGCGGTCGCCGACCTCGACGGGCGAGCCGGTATCCGCGTAGCGGGCCGCCCAAGCCTCGACCGCCGGCCCGTCGCCACGCTGGGTGGCCGACTTGACGACCGCGAAGCCGTCGCTGGCCACGGCACCGTCCGGGTAGTCGCCGACGTAGCCGACGTAGAGGTACTCCCCGCTGGGGGCCGTCCCCGGCACGTCCTGCGTGAGCGCACGGGTGACCGCTGCTCCCGCGTTCAGCGTCACGCTAACCGGGCCGAAGACAGGGCCGAAGGTCTCGCCGTTCGGAAGCTCGGCCACGGCCCATGCGTCGAAGGTCGCCGGCGCGTCGCCCTCGCTGGCGAGCGTGGCCGCGAAGCCGAACGTGCCGCCTTCGGGGCCAACAACGACCGGCTCGCTGTCCGGCACTAGCGTCAGGGCGAGGTCGGCCGGCGTGTTCGGGGTGAAGAACAGGAGCGACCACTGCTCCAGGCTGCCGGTGTCGATTCCGGCATCGTCGCAGACGGAGAGCGTCCAGGTGCCCTGCGGATCCTCGCCGATGAAGCTGCTCAGCGGAGAGGTCCCGGTGCCCTGTGGCCGGCCTTCGACCTCATAGCTGGGTAGCCCGAGGTCGTGGTTGCCCGAGCCGAACGCGCCGGACGGGCCTTCGTCGCTGAAGAGCGCGTCGAGGTTGTTGGACGTGCCGCCGACGCGCTGGAGCAGTTCGACCGTCGTGCCTGCGGGGCTTTCGAGCTCGAGCCGGAGGTCGCCCCGGTAGGTGTGGCTGATCGTGACGCCGACCTTGAGCTGGTCCCACGCGAAGGCGTCGGGGACAGTGATTGCGCTCGTCACGTTCGACGGGCAGGCGTTGTCCGGGATCGAGACGGTCTGCGCGTTCGTGTAGATGAGGTCCGCTTCGACGAACACGTCGATCGTCACCGCGACCGTCGCTGGGTTGTCGAGGCTCGGGTGGTCGAAGGTGGCGAGGTTCGTGATGTCGCCGTCCACGCTCGTGCCGAGCGCGACGTCGTAGGCCACAGTCGCGTTCCCGCCGTCGGCGAGGTCGAAGGTCCAGGTGACGGTCCCGCCGCTCTGGGAGACGCTGCCCGCCGACGAGGACGGGTTGCCCGCGTACGTGAGGCCCGCCGCGAGATCGTCCTCGAAGGTCACGCCGCTGAGGTCACCGCCGGTGGCGTTCGTGAAGGTCGCCGTGAGGCGGACCGTCGAGCCGGGCGTCGTGCTCGCCGGATCGGCGGCGAAGGTCCCGAACGCGCCGACTCCGGCCTCTTTGCCGTCGATGAACGGCGCGCCCGTGCCGGCCGGATCGAGGAACGCCTCGGCCCCGGTCGTCATGTTGCGCGCCATGCGACCGTACCAGTCCTCGGTTTGGCTCGTGCAGGACGCGAAGCCGCCCGAGAGCTGGCCGATGACGCGCTTCTCGGGGCTGAACAGCGGCGAGCCCGAGGAGCCGCCCTCGGTCGTGCCGAGGTCCCAGTCGTCGACCCGGAGGTGCGTCCCGGACGGGTTGCCCGGCCGGCCGAGGTAGGAGTCGATGTTCGTCGGGTCGTTCTCGAACGAGATCCGCTTCTCCTCGACGCCGGGATGGTGGATCGCAATCGCGCTGGCGGTGCCTCGGTCGCGGCGGTCCCAGCCGTTGAGGTAGACGTTGAACGCCGGCGGGATCGGGTCGTCGGTCTCGACGACGGTCCAGTCGGGACCGCCGGAGGTGCCGCCGCCGGAGGTGCCGAGGAGGGTGGCGCCGGACGAGAACTGCTCGCGCGAGCCGTCGCCGTTGTTGCCGCTCGACGAGGAGCCGGGCGGGCGGCAGGTCGAGTTCTCGTAGTTCCAGTAGATCACCATCGAGGCCGCGTTGCCGGCGCGGACGCCGCAGTGGTCGGCGGTGAGGAAGAGCGGCTTGCCGTCCTCCAGCGTGTTGTTCATCGCCGAGCCGGAGCAGGTGTCGAAGCCGTTCAGGGTGTAGGCCCCGACCGAGCGGATGATGTCGCGGAAGCCGTCGCCCTCGGGGCAAACCACGTCCACGTTGCACGAGCCGGAGCGCGCCTGGGCGGCCTCGTCCCACGCGCTGCGGGCGATCCCGAAGGGCCGGTAGGCGTGGCCCACGCGGAGCACCTCGAGCTCGAACGCCGGCTCGTCGCCGGGCTTGGCCGCCGGCAGATCGAGCTCCAGCACGAGGTCATCGCCGGGGACGATGGGGGTCCAGAGCTGGCCGTGCGCCTCGTTGTCGGCCGCGGTGAAGGCGCGGAACGCAGGCTCCTCGCCTGCCGGGTAGAGCCAGAGCGCCGCCCCGTCGGGCAGCCGGAAGCGGCTGAAGCCGACGTTGAGCGAGTACGCACCCGGCGAACTGATGCGGAGCCGCCACACACGCCGCCCGTCGGCGAGCGTCTCCCACGTCCCGTGGGTCTCGGGCCGGAGGGTGATGTCGGTGGGCTCGGCGAAGCGGAGCGGGCGCGCCGTGCCGTCGAGTGCGCGCGCCCGGTCGCGGGCGACGAGGGCGTCGTTGTCGGGGGCAGGAAGCTGGACGCGTTCGACACTGGCGAGCGGAGCCGCAGCGAGGTCCAGGGTGGCAGGGCGGACGGACTGTGCGTGCGCGGTGGCAGCGCAGCACGCGAGCGCACCGGTGAGCAGGAGAGGACGAAGAAAGCGCATCGGGGGAGGGCTAGGGTGGAGGGAGAACGACGCGGCGAATATCGTCTTTCCCTCCGCCTAGCGCAACGCTCCTAGTCCTCTGGCACATTGAGACTGACAGGTCGCTTCACCTGGTCATCCCGGACCCCAATCCGGGATCTAGGGCGTGGCTCGGAGATCCTGAACGCGAAGCTTCCCCGCAGGGAACCACGTTCAGGATGACACACCTGTCAACGTGAGCTTGTCGCAGCACGTAGAGACTGTTTGGTGAGCAGATCCGAAGGCGGGAGCGAGCGAGCAGGACAGCGGCCAGGAGCCTGAATGCGAAGCATCGAGGAGCGCAGCGACTCCACCAGACGATGCGCCCGCATCGGCGATGCAAGGCGACGCCGCCGACGTGCCTGCGTAGCCGCTCGCAGCCCGGAAGCCGTCTTGCCAAACAGTCTCTGGTTCCGCAACGCAGCGGGGAGGTCTGGCGCATGGCGGAAGCGCCCCCCGCTGCAGTCGCGGTCTACGAAAATCAGTTACCTGCCTGCTGGTCCTGCGCTACAGCACGAACGCCAGCACGACGAGGACGAGGAACACCACGAGGAGGATTTTGGCGAACCCGGCCGACAGGCCCGCCACGCCCCGGAATCCGAGCAAGGAGGCGATGAGGGCGATGACGGCGAGGGCGATGATGGCTTGGACCATGGGGATGGGAGGGTAGAGGTGTGTTATATGTTAGAATGCTAAAGTACGGAATCTGACAGAGCCGTGCATAGAACACGCCAGACCAGCCCAGCTCCGCGGACGAGCACGAAAAAAGCCACCCGCTTGAGCGAGTGGCTTGGCTGCCCGAGAAGGATTCGAACCTTCAACCCCCACATCCAGAGTGTGGTGCTCTGCCAAGTGAGCTATCGGGCAAATACTGAATAGCAAAAATACACAGTCGCGGACGCTGCGCCCAACGTCAGCGCGAGGTCTTTGCGGTTTCTTCCACGCCGCTTGCCACCGCCGCCGGTGCGCCGGCGAGGGCGTCTATCTCTGCTGGGTCGGTCCCGCGCCACGCGGCGATCTGCGCGATGATGCGGTCCCGGGTCTGGTCCGCAAGCGCGTTCACGTTTGCGGGGCCGAGACCATCGGTGGAAATGGGAGGTAGCACCTTCAGGCGGGCGTCGATGGCGTTGCCGAAGACCCAGCCGTTTTTCGGGAGCGCGTCCCGCGTGCCGTCGATGGCGAGCGGCAGGATCGGCACGCCGGCGTCGATGGCGAGGCGGAAGGCACCGGTGTGGAATCGCCGCACGCGTCCGTCGCGCGAGCGCGTGCCCTCGGGGAAGAACATCACCGAGCAGCGGTGGCCGAGGACCTGCCGGGCCGCGCCGAGCACGCGGGTCCGGCTCGCCGCGTCCTTCCGGTCCACGGGGATGTCGCCCGCGAGGCGCATCAGCCAGCCAGCGACCGGCACGCGGAACATCTCCGCCTTCGCCACCCACTTCATCTCCCACGGCAGCCGGCTGATGACCGGGATGTCGGCGCTCGACTGGTGGTTGCCGACGACGACGTAGGGGAGGCGCGGGTGGTCGGGGAACGGCCCTTCGATGTGGACCCGCCAGAGCGGGTTGACGCGCGTCATGACGTTGCCCAGCAGCCGGAAGAGCCGCCCCGTCGCGTAGCGCGCCGGGTCTCGGTCGAGGAGACGGACGACGGCCAGGAGGGGGAGCCAGAGGAGGACGAGCGTCGCTTCGGCGGCCCAGATCAGGGCGGACTGGAGAGCTTTCATGCGGGCGGTGGGCGGAGCGGCGGCCAACCTACGCCGGAATCCCGCCGAGGTGCCGGGCTCGGTGAGTCGGTGAGTCGAAAGAAAGCTGAACAAGTTACCGAGGCCGTCGTGCAACGCGCCCACTGTCTCACTGTCCGCTGTCTCACTGTCCGCTGTCTCACTGTCCGCTGTCTCACTGTCCGCTGTCTCACTGTCCGCTGTCTCACTGTCCACCGTCTCACTGTCCTCCGTCCTCTGACCTACCGAATGGACCCGACGCTCATCGCCATCCTGCTTGTCCTCGCTGTTGCGACCGTGGTGGGCGTGCTGCAGGCGCGGCGGCGCGACAAGTGCCTGCGCCACTTCGACGGCTACCGCATCACCCTCGGCGAGGCCGGCGGCGACCTCGCCTGGGGCGACCTCGACACCTACGCGACCGGCCTCGAGATCCGCTACGTCGCGCCGGTCCACACGGACCAGGGCCACCTCGAACAGTCGTTCCTGATCTACAAGGACCAGTACCCGAGCATCCACGCGATCTACCGCTACCCGCTCGGCCTCCCGCCGGAGCAGCGCGCGCGCCGCGCCGACGACCTCCGCCAGACTGTGCGCCCGTCGGTGTGGCGGCGCCTCGGGCGGACGCTGCGCAACTGGTTCAGCATGGTCCGGGATTCAGTGGTACAGGCGCTCAGCCTGGTGATCGGGATGGCGAAGTCCCGCACGCCGGGCGGGGCCGTGCTCGCCGGGCAGGAGGAGGGCCTCAAGTCGCTCTCGCACGAGATCATCGGCTACACCGGCAACGCCTTCGACCCCCTCCTGGAGCGCCACCTCTCGCAGCGCGTCGTGGTCGAGGTCAGCCGCGACGGGCAGCGGCGGAGCTACTGCGGCTGGCTCAAGGACTACTCGGCGAGCTTCATCGAAATCCTCGACGTCATCGTCGACGACCGGGACGGCATCGCCGTCGCGCCGTTCCGGCCGGGCGACGAGCCCGTCCTCGGCGTGTCGATCCAGGCCTCCGGGCGGCAGGTCGAGATCGCCAACGCCGGGGCCCCCATGGTCTTCGTCCGCGAGGTCGCGCACGGCGACTGGCGGCGGGCGATGGACGTCGTCATCCCGTCCGGCTCCGCGGCCGACGTGACGCTGCCGCCGGACGTCCCGGCGGGCGACGCCGAGGTCTGGCTCGGGACCGCGCAGCGGGTCGACATGGTGCTGCCGCGCTCGCACGCGCTCGTCAAGCACGCCGCCCTGCTGCTGCCGAAGCCGAAGCGCCCCGAGCACCTGACGAGCGAGGAGGAGGCCCACACCGTCGCCGCCGTCGTCCCCGACGCCGACCCGGTGGACAGTGGGCAGGAGACCGTGGCCGAACGACAGCGGGCGGAGGACGGGAAGCAGCCGCCCGCGGTGGCCGAGCGGGCGTGACGCCGGCCCTCGTCAAATACTTCCACGAGGAGCCGGTCCACCTCGAAGCACTCTCGGCCGAGACCGACCCCGACGCCCGGCGCCGCGACGAGCCCGCGATGCCGCTCGCCGCGCTCCTCAACCCGGCGAACTACTACCGGGGCTACCTCGCCGGCAGCCACGGCGACCGCGTCGGGCTGACCGCGATCCCGGATCCCGAAGCCTTCACTGGGCCACTGCTCGCCGTGTTTGGCGGGCTCGCCTGGCGCGTGGTGCGGGAGGAGGAGGTTACGGAGGTCAGCGACCTGGACGCCGTGCTGCGCGACCCGTCGGGCGTGCAGGCGCTGGCCGGAGGCGCGGCCGGCGAAGCCGACCTGCGGGCCGTCGCAGCGGTCGAGCGGCGCTACGCCGTCCCGGCGCTCACACGCCTGCTCGACGGCGGGGCGGTCGTCCTCTTCCCGGAGCAGGCCCACGACGGGTTCGACTGGAGCCTCTTCAGCGCGACTCCGGTCAAGGACCGCCTCGTCGCCGCGCTCAGGGCGCATCCGGGGGACGGTGTGCGGCGGTTCGTGATGCCCTACCGGCGGGCCCGGTCGGAGCACAAGTTCTACTTCGACCGCTGGACCCTCGACGCACTGCCCGAGTGGGTAGAGGAACTCTAGCGAATGGCGAGCGACCCATGACGAAGGACGAACGGTGGATGCAGCGGGCACTCGACCTCGCCGGGCGAGGGGCAGGACGCGTCAGCCCGAACCCGCTCGTCGGGTGCGTGATTGTCGGGCCGGACGACGGCGTGCTCGGCGAAGGGTGGCACGGCGCGTACGGCGGGCCGCACGCCGAGGTGTGGGCCGTCCGCGACGCCGAGCGAAAGCACGGCCCCGACGCGCTGCGCGAGAGCACGCTCTACGTCACCCTCGAGCCGTGCAGCCACTACGGCAAGACCCCGCCGTGCGCCGACCTCATCCTGGAGGAAGGCATCCCCCGCGTCGTCGTCGGGATGCGCGATCCGTTTCCCCGCGTGGACGGCGCTGGCATCGAGCGGCTGCGGGCGCACGGGGTCGAGGTGACGGTCGGGGTGCGGGAGCACGAGGCGAAGCGGCTGAACGAGGCGTTCACGCACCACCTCGCGACCGGCCGGCCGCTCGTCACCCTCAAGATCGCGCAGTCGCTCGACGGGTCGGTAGCGACGGCCTCCGGCGACAGCCGGTGGGTCTCGGGCGAGGCGTCGCGGCGGCTCGTCCACCGGTGGCGGGCCGCGCTCGACGGCGTCCTCGTCGGCAGCGGCACGGCGCAGGCCGACGACCCTGCCCTGACGGTGCGCCACGCCGAAGGCCGGCAGCCGGTGCGCATCGTCCTCGACCGGACCGGCTCGCTCCCGGCCGGCCTTCGGCTCTTCACCGACGAGCACGCAGGCCGGACTATCGCTGTCGTCGGCGAGGGCGCTGCTCCAGTCTACGCCGACAACCTGCGCGCGCGGGGCGGTTTCATGCTGCCTGTCCCGGAGCGGCACGGCCACCTCGACCTCGGCGTGCTCCTCGACTGCCTCGGGACAGGCGTGGGAGGGCAGCGGCCGATGCAGTCGCTGCTCGTCGAGGCCGGACCTGGCCTCGCCACGGCGCTCCTGCGCGCCGATCCTTCGGCAGGCTCAGGACAGGCCCTCGCGGACCGGGTCGCCCTCTTCATCGCTCCGAAGCTCGTCGGCGGGCAGCGCTCGGTGCGAGACCTCGGGATCGGGAAGATGGCCGAGGCGCTGACTTTTGCCGAACACCGGTGGGAGCCGGTCGGGAGTGATATCTTGCTGACAGGGTACCGGCACCCGGTCTAGGCTACGGCAGCGTTACCGAGGCCTCACCCGTGCATTCGTGCTCGCCACGTCATCTACACTTCTCACTACCACCATGTTTACAGGCATCATCGAAGAGGTCGGGCGGGTCGCGGCGGTCGAGGCGCTGGAGGGCGGAAAGCGGCTCACGGTGGAGGCGTCGTTCGCTGGCGAACTGCGCGTGGATCAGAGCGTGGCGGTCAACGGGGCGTGCCAGACCGTCGTCGCGCAGGAGAAACAGACGTTCAGCGTCGTCGCCGTCGAGGAGACCCTCGCCAAGACCGCCCTCGGAAGCCTCCGCGAGGGCGACCGCGTCAACCTGGAACGAGCGATGCGTCCCGACGGCCGGCTCGACGGCCATTTCGTGCAGGGCCACGTCGACGCTACGGGTGAGGTGGCGAGCGTCGAGACGCTGGCCGACTCGTGGCTCGTCCGCGTCCGCTACCCGGTCGAGCTCGGGTCCTACCTCATCCCGGTCGGCTCGGTCACCCTCGACGGCATCTCGCTGACGGTCGCCCGGCTTAGCGACGAGGCGCTGACGGTCGCCATCATCCCGCACACGTGGGACCACACGACGGTCTCGGACTGGAAGGCGGGCCGCGCCGTCAACCTGGAGTTCGACATGATCGGGAAGTACGTCGTCCGCACGCTCCAGCGCAGCTTCGGAGAAGGGTAGCCGGACGAGACGACGCCGTCTCGGTCTGCGTGGGAATGTCTCGGCAGTCGGGCCTGTGCTACCTTCCTGCGTTCGTGGTGCGCGCCTGCCGTCGCAGGGCGTACGACCGCACGCCCCTACGGCGACCGGGATAGCCGCTGCGGCCGACCTCGTCTTCCCTCGTTTCACCGAACTGGTATTAGATTCTCTCGTCTGCTTCACCGACGCCGGACCCATGCACCCCATCGCCGACCTCGACATCTTGCAGCCGACCTCGTCCGCGCCGGACGTGGCTGCCGGCGTCGACGCGCCGCGCACGCTCGGGCACGAGACCGACGCGGCCGACGGGCAGCGCCGGGTCTACATCGAGACCTACGGCTGCCAGATGAACGTGGCCGACTCCGAGCTCGTCGCCTCGATCCTCGGGGCCGAGGGGTACGGTCTGACGCAACAGGAGGACGAGGCCGACGTGGTGCTCATCAACACCTGCGCGATCCGCGAGAAGGCCGAGGACCGCGTGCGCGGCCGCCTCGCCAAGTTCCGGGCGCAGAAAGTCCAGGTCAAGCCGGGCCTCACGATTGGCGTGCTCGGCTGCATGGCCGAGCGGCTGCGGACCAAGCTCCTCGACCAGGAGAAGCTCGTCGACGTGGTTGTCGGGCCGGACGCCTACCGCGACCTCCCGCGCCTGCTCGCCGAGACCGTCGAGACCGGGCAGGCGGCCGTCAACGTCCACCTCTCGCGCGAGGAAACGTATGCCGACCTCGCGCCGGTCCGCTACGACACGAACGGCATCAGCGCCTTCGTGAGCATCATGCGCGGGTGCGACAACATGTGCGCCTTCTGCGTCGTCCCCTTCACGCGGGGCCGCGAGCGGAGTCGTCCCGTGACGAGCATCCTCGCCGAGTGCGCCGAGCTCGTCGAGCAGGGCTACCAGGAGGTGACCGTCCTTGGCCAGAACGTCAACTCGTACCGCGTCGACCAGGACGGCCACGCGGTCGACTTCGCCGAGCTGCTCTACCGGATCAGCCTCCTCTCGCCCGAGCTGCGGATCCGCTACTCGACGAGCCACCCGAAGGACTGCTCGGACGCGCTCCTCCACGTCCACCGCGAGCGCCCGACGGTCTGCGACTTCATCCACCTCCCCGTCCAGCACGGCAACACGGACGTGCTCCAGCGGATGCGCCGGACCTACACGCGCGAGCAGTACCTCGACCTCATCGAGCGCGCCCGGAGCATCGTCCCCGGCATCGCCTTCTCGACCGACCTCATCACCGGCTTCTGCGGCGAGACCGAGGCCGAGCACGCCGAGACGCTCTCGCTCATGGAGGCCGTCCGCTACGACCACGCCTTCATGTTCCACTACTCCGAGCGGCCCCACACCTACGCCGCGCGGAAGTACGAGGACGACGTGCCCCTCGCGGTCAAGAAGCGCCGGCTCTCCGAGATCATCACGCTCCAGAACCAGACCTCGCTCGAGATCAACCGGCGGAAGATCGGGCAGCGCTACCCGGTGCTCGTCGAGGGCCCGAGCCGGAAGAGCGACGCCCAGCTCTGCGGGCGGACCGACACCAACCACATGGTCGTCTTCGACCGCGAGACCTACCGGGCGGGCGAATACGTCGAGGTCGAGGTCACCGGCTGCACCTCCGCCACGCTCCTCGGTCGGGCGGTCCGCCGCACGACGCTCGCCGAAATGTCCGTCCTCGCAGCCTGAGCTATGGTCGCTCTATTGAAAGGCTCCTCGCGCATTTCTGGTCGTCCTCGCGAAGGCGGGGATCCACAGGTTTGGCCTGTCCTCTGGATCCCGGATCGGGGTCCGGGATGACTGAAATCTGAGGTTCTCAACGAATCAAGCTATGATCGTCTACGAAGTCAACCTCACCGTGGACCGCGACATCGCGGACGCGTATGCCGCCTGGCTCGGGCTGCACATCGAGGAGATGCTGACGCTGCCGGGGTTTGTCTCCGCCGAGTGGCTCGTGGACAGGCACTACAACGAGGAGGAGGGGGCCGACCCGCGCTGGTCCGTCCGGTACCGCCTCGGCTCGCACGACGACCTCCAGCGCTACGTCGACGAGGACGCCGAGCGGATGCGCGCCGACGGGCTGGAGCGCTTCGGCGACCGCTTCTCGGCGACGCGGCGGATTCTCGAAGCGCGCGAAGCGTTCGGCGACTGAGCCGGGAGCCGACGCGGGGGTGCCGCGTATGCCCGCCGACTTCTTCCCCCTCGACCCCTCGGCATGGACAGGCAGGCCCTCCAGGAACGCTTCGGCATCATCGGTACCTCGGACGCGCTCCGGCGCGTGCTCGACCGCGTGCGGCAGGTCGCGCGGACCGACATCACGGTCCTGCTCGAAGGCGAGTCGGGCGTCGGTAAGGAGCTCTTCGCCCAGGCCATCCACGGCATCGGCGACCGGAAGCACAAGAAGCTCGTCGTCGTCAACTGCGGCGCGATCCCCGAGGGGCTGATCGAGGCCGAACTGTTCGGGGCCGAGAAGGGGGCCTACACGGGGTCGGTCGAGCGGCGCACGGGCTACTTCGAGGAGGCCGACGGCGGGACCATCTTCCTAGACGAGATCGGCGAGCTACCCGTGCAGGCGCAGGTCCGGCTCCTCCGCGTACTGGAGAACGGAACGTTCAGCCGCGTCGGGTCGAGCACGCAGCAGCAGGTCGACGTCCGCGTCGTGGCGGCGACCAACAAGGACCTCGGGCGCGAGGTCGGGGCGGGGCGCTTCCGCGAGGACCTCTACTACCGCCTCTCGACGGTCGTCGTCCGCATCCCGCCGATCCGCCGCCGGGCCGAGGACATCGTCCCGATCTTCGAGACGCTGCTCTACCGCGCCTCGCAGCGCTTCGACGCGCCGCTACGCAAGCTCGACGCCGGGGCGCACGACCTCCTGACGCGCTACAACTGGCCCGGCAACGTCCGCGAGATCCGCAACGTCGCCGAGCAGGCCGCCGTCCTCATCCGGGGCAACGCCGTCACCGCCGACGACCTCCGCCCGTTCCTGCGCGGCGTCAGCGCGGGCAGCCTCGTGGTGCTCCCGAAGGAGAACGGCGAGGCCCGCGAGCGCGAGCTGCTCTACCGCGCCCTGCTCGAACTCCGCAGCGAGGTCAACGACATCAAGGCCGTGCTCCGCCGCCTCGCCGGCTCGGCTGAGGCGATCCCGCTCCCGGCCTCGTTCGCCGCTCCCGACCCGAACGGCCCGGCATCGATCTCTGCCGCCGACCTCTTCAGCAGTACCGGCCTCTTCGGCGGCGAGCGCGGCGACGAGGCCTTCGCCCCGCCGGCAGAGGATGAGGATTACGACCGCTACGTCGAGGACGTGCCCTACGTGCTGGAAGAAGACGAGGAGCCGGCACGCGACGAGGGTCCACGCGACGTGCCCACCGGCGAAGAAACCGAGCCCAATCTGACGGGGCTCTTGACCGAGGGCAGCGCCCTCCGCCTCGGCCCTGGCGCGCTCCCGACGATGGAGGAGACCGAGCAGGCGCTCATCGCCGAGGCGCTGCGCCGGTTCGACGGTAACCGCCGCGAGACCGCGAAGGCGCTCGGCATCTCGGAGCGCACGCTCTACCGCAAGATCAAGGACCTCGAAGCGCTGGGGGTAGAGGTTTGATGCAGAGGACGGAGGACGGAGGACGGAGGACCGATATCACGCGCTCAGTGTGGCGAGTGGCTCTTCTGCCCTCTGTCTTCTGTCTTCTGTCCTCCGGCTGCTGGTTCTACAGCTTCAGCGGGGCGTCCATCCCGGAGCACCTCAGCACGGTCGCTATCCCCATCGTCGAGGACCGGAGCCTCGGCGGGACGCCGGGACTGGATCAGGAGCTGACGGACCTGCTGATCGAGCGCTTCGCCCGGCAGACGCGGCTCGACCTGGAGCCGGACGAAGGCGCCGCCGACGCCGTGCTGACGGCCGTCATCGAGAGCTACCGCAACGAGCCGGTCGCGGTGACGGGGAACGAGGTCGCCGCGCTCAACCGGGTGACGATCAGCGTGCAGGTGGTCTACCTCGACCAGGTCGAGGACGAGGAGGTCTTGGCCCGGAGCTTCAGCCAGTTCGAGCAGTACCCCGCCGCCGAGATCGAGCGCGAGGCCGAGACCGTCGGCACCATCCTCAGCCAGATCGCCGACGACATCTTTACCGCCGCCACATCGGATTGGTAACGACGAGGTGCGAGCGACGAACGACGGGCACTATCTTGCTGCCGTCCTGCACCCGTTCGTAGCTCGTCACTCGTACTTCGTCGCTCCATGAACGCTCTTGCCATCGTCTACGCTGCCGCCATGGTGGTGCTGCTCGTCTTCGGGCTGAACCAGTTCTGGCTGGCCTGGCGCTGGGCGCGCGCTGACGGGCTCCGCGCCGGGCCGGTCCCCGAGCCGGACGACCTGCCGGACAGCGATGGGGCGTGGCCGATGCTCACGCTCCAGCTTCCGCTCTACAACGAGCGCTGGGTCGCGGCCCGCCTCATCGACACCTGCGCGGCGCTCGACTACCCGGCGGACCGCCTCGAAATCCAGGTTCTCGACGACTCCACTGACGAGACGACCGCCGTGGTGGCCGAGCGCGTCGCCCACTGGCAGCAGCGCGGGCTCGACATCGTCCACGTCTGCCGGGCCGAGCGCACGGGCTACAAGGCCGGTGCCCTCGCCAACGGGCTGACGTTTGCGCGCGGCGACCTCGTCGCCATCTTCGACGCCGACTTCGTCCCCACGCGGGACTTCCTCCGCCGGACGGTCCCGCACTTCGCCGACGAGCGCGTCGGCCTCGTGCAGGCGCGGTGGGGGCACCTCAACGCCGAGACCTCGCTCCTGACGACGGCACAGTCGGCCCTCCTCGACGCGCACTTCGTGATCGAGCAGGGCGTCCGCAACGAGACGGGGTGCTTCATGAACTTCAACGGCACCGCCGGCGTGTGGCGCCGCGCCTGCATCGACGACGCTGGCGGCTGGAAGGCGGACACCCTCACCGAAGACCTCGACCTCTCGTACCGCGCCCAGCTCCGCGGCTGGCAGTTCCGGTTCCTGCCCGACCTCGGCGTGCCGGCCGAGCTGCCGGTGAGCGTGGCGGCGTGGCGGCAGCAGCAGTTCCGCTGGACGAAGGGCACCGCCGAGACCGCCCGCAAGACGCTTCGCCGCCTGTGGCAGACCCCGCTCCCGCTCCGGGTCCGGCTCGAAGGCACGCTCCACCTCACCGGCTGGCTCGTCTTCCCGGCGATCCTCCTCGCCGCGCTCGTCCACGCGCCGCTCCTGACGGCCCACGCGCTCGGGTTCGGGGTGTCGGACGCCTACCTCGGCGTGATGGGCTTCGGGCTCTTCGCCTTCACTGGGATGACGCTCGCACACCTCTTCGCACAGCGCGCGCTCTACGCCGACTGGCCCCGCCGGATGCTGCTGTTCCCCTGGTTCCTCACCGCCTCGATGGGCCTCGCACTCTCCAACACGAAGGGGATGGCGGAGGCGCTCGTGCAGCGGCGCTCGCCGTTCGTCCGCACGCCGAAGCTGAGCGTGGCCCCCCAGGGGGCGTGGTGGAAGCGGAGCCGCGTGACGTGGCTGACGGTCCTCGAGGCCGCCCTGGCGCTCTACTGCGCCGCCGGCCTCGTCGCGCTCGTCGCAAGCGGCGAGTGGGTGGCGGCCCCGTTCCAACTGATGTTTACGGTCGGGTTCGGGTTCGTCTGCCTCCACGACGCGGTGCAGCGCCGCCGCACGGCAAACCGTCGTACCTTCTCCGCCGACCCCGTGTAGCGCCCCGAAGTACCCTGCCCATGACCGCCCCGCCCGCCGGAATCCAGGACGCCGCCCGCCACCTCGCCGAGAACCGGACGGGCGAAGCCGTCGCCGTGCTGGAGCAACTCGTGGCGGAGTTTCCGGCCTACGTGACGGCGCACGTCCTGCTGGCGAAGGCGTACGAGGCCCACGGCCGGACCGCCGACGCGCTCGGGGCCTGGCACGACGCGTACTTCCTCATGCCCGGCAGCCCGCTCGTGCTCCGCGAGCGCGCCCGTCTGCTCCGCGCCGAGCCCGACCTACTCGCCACGCCCTCCTCGCAGAGCGGTGCGCCGGAGATCGCGGTATCGCCGGCACCGGACGTAGCCTCGGCGGTCGCCGTGCCGCCCGAGGCGGACCACTCGCTCATCGACGAGGTGGACGACCTCGACGGGCTGATCGAGCGGCTCGAAAACGCCCCGCGCATCCGGCCCGACGCAGACTTCGAGGACGGCGGCTCGTCGCTCGACGCGCTCGCGGACGGCGAGGACGTGGTCTCCGAGACCCTCGCCCGCATTTACGCGTCGCAGGGCGAGCACGAGGCGGCGGCCCGCGCCTACGAGCAGCTCGCCGATGCGCAGCCGGCCCGCGCCGCCGACTTCCGGGCGAAAGCCGCGGAGCTTCGCCGCCTCACCGAAGGCTCCTCGACCTGACGATGCCGCGTCGCGTTGCTCTGCACCCAGCCCTATCCGCCGAACGCTGCTCCGCTTGGCGACCGTCGGCGCACGCTCTGAGGCCAGGTGGATGAACCCTCTGCGGCGGTTGCTGGAGCACGAGGAGCGCGTCGTCGCCGGGGTGATGATCGGGACCTCGCTCGACGGGATCGACGTGGCGATTGCCCGGATCGCCGGCAGCGGACGAGGGCTGGAGGTGGACACGCTCGCCGTGCGCCACGCGCCCTATCCGCCGGCGCTCCGCGAGGCGCTCCACCGCAACGTCGAGGCCGCGACCTCCAGCGTCCGCGACCTCGCCCAACTAGGCGCGCTCCTCGGCCGCCTCTTCGCCGAGGCCGTCGCGGACGCCGCCACGCGTGCCGGGACCCCGCTCGACCTCGTCGGCTCGCACGGCCACACGGTCCACCACGTCCCCGTGCCGGAGCGCTTCGCCGGGCACGACGGCGTGGCCTCGACGCTCCAGCTCGGCGACCCGCCCGGCATGGCGGCCCGTCTCGGCGTGCCGGTCGTCGGCGACTTTCGGACGGCGGACGTGGCGCTCGGCGGGCAGGGCGCGCCGCTCGTGCCGTACGTCGACTACGCGCTCTTCGGCAGCCCCGACGAGCACCGCGTGCTCCTCAACCTCGGCGGGATCGCAAACGTGACGATCCTGCCGGCCGGAGGCGAGCCGGGCGACGTGACCGCCTTCGACACCGGCCCGGCCAACATGGTCCTCGACGCGCTCGCCGCGCGGCTCTTTGGCGAGACCATAGACCGCGACGGGCAGCACGCCGCTAGCGGAACCGCCGACGAGGCGCTGCTCGCGGACCTGCTCGGCGACCCCTACTTCCACGGTCCCCCGCCGAAGTCGACGGGCCGCGAGCAGTTCGGGACGGCGTACGTCGAAAGACTCGTCGCGCGTGGCCTCTCGCCGAGCGACCTCCTCGCCACGGCGACCGAACTGACGGCGCGCTCCGTCGCCGAGGCCCTCGCCCGGTTCGCCCCGGTCGCGCCCGAGGTGGTGATCGCCTCCGGCGGCGGCATCCACAACCGCGAACTCATGCGCCGCCTCGCCGAGGCTCTCGGTCAGGTTCGCGTTCGCACGACGGCCGACTACGGGGTCGAGCCCGACGCCAAAGAGGCGCTCTGCTTTGCCGTCCTCGCGCACGAGTTCGCAAACGGCGTCCCGACCAGCCTGCCGTCCGTCACCGGCGCGTCGCGCCCGGCGCTGCTCGGCGCGCTCTGTCTGCCGTGAGGATCAGCGCGTGCTAGGTTTGCGCGGAGACGCTATATTCGGCGGACGCTCGCGCGTCGCCCCGTCCTTCCCCGCCAACGCACCGCCCGTCCCATGGAAACCTTTGAGCACATCGTCAGCCGACTCGAATACTTCGTCTGGTCGTGGCCGGAGATCGGGGGCGAGCTGTCGCTGATCGTCCTCGCGCTGCTCGGGACGGGCGTCTTTCTGACGATCCGGCTCGCGTTCATCCAGCTCCGCCACCTCGGGCACGGCATTGCCGTCACGACCGGCAAGTACGACGACCCCGACGAGCCGGGCGACGTGCCGCACTTTCAGGCGCTCACGACGGCGCTCTCGGCGACGGTCGGGATCGGCAACATCGCCGGCGTGGCGATCGCGATCCACTGGGGCGGGCCGGGGGCGCTCTTCTGGATGTGGATCACGGCTCTCCTCGGCATGGCGGTCAAGTACTCCGAGGTCACGCTCGCGCAGCACTACCGCGTCGTCGACTACCCCGACCGCGACGGCAAGGCGTGGGAGGGCTCGGTCTCGGGCGGGCCGATGTACTACATAGAGAAAGGCCTCGGCCCGGCGTGGAAGCCGCTCGCCGTGTTCTTCGCCGGCGCGCTCATGCTGACGAGCTTCCTGACCGGCAACGCCGTCCAGGCCAACACCGTCGCCGACATCGTCAACACCGAGTTCGGGATCGCCACCTGGATGACGGGGCTCATCACGGCGGCGGTCGTCGGCACGGTCATCATCGGCGGGATCGGGCGGATCGGGAAGGTGACCGGCGTGCTCGCGCCCGCGATGGCGCTGATCTACGTCGTCGGCGCGCTCGCCATCATCCTGGCCAACATCACCGAGGTCCCGGCGGCGTTCGCGCTGATCGTCACCGAGGCGTTCAACCCGACGGCGGGCGTCGCGGGCACCGGGACGGGCGTGTTCCTACTGACGATGATGTGGGGCGTTCGGCGCGGGCTGTTCTCGAACGAGGCCGGCCAGGGGTCGGCCCCGATCGCGCACGCGGCGGCCAAAACCGACGAGCCGGTGTCGGAGGGCGTGGTCGCGCTCCTGGAGCCGCTCATCGACACGATCATCATCTGCTCCATGACCGGCCTCGTGATCCTCACGACGGGCGTCTGGAACACCCCGATCCCGACGGTGATGGAGCTGGACTCGGGCGACATCACCTACGTCGCCCCGGACGAGCGCGGGGTCTTCGCCGGCGGCGAGCCGGAGGCCGAGATCTTCGTCGAGGGCGGCGTCCCGCGCTACGACGCGGACGAGCGCGCCTTCGCGTGGCATGACGTGGCCGTCGAGCAGTTCTGGGTGGACGAGGCGCGCGAGACCCCCTTCTCCGGGCGCATCCTGACCGGCGAGGGCCAGGCGGTCGACGCCGCGGGGACGGCCTACACCGTGCTCTACGGCGACGCCGTCGAGACCGCCGCGCCGCTGACGAGCGCGGCCTTCGAGCAGGGCCTCGGGCAGTTCGGCCTCGGCGGGCTCGGCAAGATCATCGTCCTCGTCTCGGTCCTCCTCTTCGCCATCTCGACGAGCATCTCGTGGAGCTACTACGGCGACCGCTGCGCCAACTACCTCTTTGGATCGGCCGGCATCCTCCCGTTCAAGGCCATCTTCGTGGTGATGCACTTCGTCGGGGCCGTGGCGAGCCTGGCGACGATCTGGGTGATCGGCGACATCGCGCTCGGCCTGGTGACCTTCCCGAACCTGATCGCCCTCGTCCTGCTCTCGGGCGTCGTCGTGAAGCTGACCAAGAGCTACTTCGAGCGCAAGCCCTGGCTCGAGAACGCCGAGGTCCACAAGCGCGTCGTGGCCGAGAAGAAGTCCCGGAAGAACGTGTAACCGCCCGTGCGGGCGACCGGCCGGTCGCCCCTACCGTCGCCCCTATGCTGACCGTCGTCGATCACCCGCTGCTCCGGCGTGACCTCACGATCCTCCGGGACCGGACGACGCCGCACGGCCAGTTCCGCCGGACCGTCAACGACGCGGCGGCGATCCTCGCCTACGAAGCGCTGCGCGACCTCCCGCTCGTCGAGCGCCCCATCGAGACACCGCTGGAGGCGGCGACGGGGTACTACTTCCAGGACGAGTTCGTCGTGGTGCCGGTGCTGCGGGCGGGGCTCGGCCTCGTCGACGGCTTCGTGCGCTTCGTGCCCGAGGCCCGCGTGGGGCACGTCGGGATGTACCGCGACGAGGAGACCCACGAGCCCGTGGACTACTACGCCAACATCCCGGACTCGGTGCAGGGCGGGATCGTCTTCGTCGTGGACCCGATGCTGGCGACGGGCGGCAGCGCGGACGCCGCGATCTCGTACCTCAAGGCGCGCGGCGCGACGCGCCTCCGGTTCGTCTGCCTCGTCGCCGCGCCCGAGGGCGTGCGCACCCTCGAAGAGCGCCACCCCGACGTGGACATCGTCGCCGCCACGCTCGACCGAGAACTCGACCAGAACGCCTACATCCGCCCCGGCCTCGGCGACGCGGGCGACCGCATCTTCGGCACCTAGCTGGCCGGCTGCGAGGCAGGGGCCAGGAGTGGCAGTGTGACGTGGAACGTGCTGCCCTGCCCGAGCCCGGGGCTCGTCGCCCACAGGTCGCCTTTGTGGAGCCGGAGGAGCGCTCGGGCAATCGTCAGGCCGATGCCCAGGCCCTCGTGCCCCCGGGTGAGGACATCCTCGACCTGGTAGAAGGCTTGGAAGACGCTCCGGCAGTCCGCCTCCGAAAGCCCGGTTCCCGAGTCCTGCACCTGGATAGTCACCTGGCCGTTCTGCGTGCGGAGCGTGACGCGCACCGTGCCGCCGTCCGGCGTGAACGACCGCGCGTTTTTGAGGATGTTGGCGAAGGCGAGTTGGAGGCGGCGCGCGTCGGCCTCTACGCGGAGCGGAGTGTCGGGCAGGTCGAGCACCGCGTGGAGCGCCGAGCCGTCGATTTCCGCCTTCACCCAGGCGTCGCGCAGGGTGTCCTGGAGGACGACCGGCAGGAGGACCAGCGAGGCCATCTCCTCCTGCAAGAAGCTCATCTCCTCCAACGTCTCGATGAGGTCGTGCATGCGGTCGCCCGCTTCCCGGATGTCCTCAGCGAAGGGGAGGAGGTCCGGCCTCGCCTCCTCGCGCAGCACGTCGCCGGCCCCGAGGATGATGGCAAGCGGGGTGCGCAGCTCGTGCGAGGCGAGCGACATGAAATCGCTCTTGAGCCGGTCGAGCTTGGCGAGGCGCTCGTTGGCCTCGCGGAGTTCGCGGCGCTGCCGGACGTTCTCGATGGCTACGGCGGCCTGGGACGCGATGAGGAGGAGCGTGTCCACATCCTCCTCGGAGAACGACCCCACCTTCGGGTTCAAGACCTCGAACACCCCGATGGGAGCGCCGTCGATGCACATCGGCACGCCGAGCAGCGCCTCGGTCTGGACGCCCGTTCGCTCGGCCACGCCCTGGAAGTGCCGCTGGTCCTGCTTCGCGTTCCCGGCGACGACGGGCCGGTTCTCGCGGAAGATGGTCCCGGCGATGCTGCCGTGGAGCGGTACAGGAATCTCAGCCAGTGTCTCCGCCCTCGCACCTGTCGCGGCGACGAAGCGTAGCCGCTGCTCGGTGTCGTCGTAGAGCAGGAGCGAAGCCGCCGTGCAGCCCAGCACCTCGGTGGCGGTCTCGATGATGTAGAGGAGGAGGTCCCCCGGGTCGCGCAGGGTGTTGAGCGCGAGGCTGATGTCCAGCAGCCGCCGGGCGCGGTGCAGCGCCGGGCCCGGCGAGCGACTTAGGATGGTGTTGATGGGCGTGTTGAGCATCGGGCTCAGGCAGAGGTGGGCAGGGTGCGGGTGCGCCGCTTGAGGTCGGTCGCGGCGGCCGTGTAGCCGCCGCCGGCACCGTCGACGAAGTGGACCTGCTGGCCCATGCGCTCGTGGACGAGGCAGGTCACCACCGCGCGGTCCGAGACGTGGATACCGTAGGCCACCTCGCCGCGGCGGTAGAGACGGTCGAGGAAGTCTTCCAGGCGGCGGCGCTGCGCCGGGGTGCCGGCGAGCACCATCCGCAGCGTGTCGTCGAACTTGCGGTAGTCGCTGGCGTCGCGCAGGAGCGCCGGGTACCGGCCCCAGTCGGTCTCGCTCGTTTTGAGGCGGAAGCGGATCAGGACCATGCCGAGCACGTTAAGCGCCCACAGCTTCAAGCGCTGCCCAAACCGGTCCGGCCGGGGCGTGCGGAGCCGGACCTCGGGCGCGAACAGGCGCGGGTCCCAGCTCAGCCGGAGCCGGTCGAGCGCGACCGGGTGAGGCGTCGTGCCGGGGCCGTAGATGCGCTCGATGGCCTCGACGACCTCGCGGTAGACCGCGTGGTGCGCCGCCGGATCGTCCCCGATGGCCGAGACGAGGATCGTGACTGTCTCGCTGCGCCCGCGGATGTCCTGCCAGCGGCACTCGAGCCCTTCGTAGAGGTCGCCCTCGGGCGCGGCGAAGTCGCCGGTCACAGCGTAGCCCGGCCCTGTCACGGGCGACTTGACCAGGCGGTCGGCGTGGGCGAGGCCGCCGCCGGTGAACATGGCCTGGGTATAGTTCTCGGAGACGGCGAGCGGGGCCACGCGGACGCCGTAGCCCTCGGCCCGCACGTCGGCCACTGGGACGACGCCGACCCGGAGTGCCAAGCCGAGCGTGTCGCGCGCGTGGACGCGCAGCGCTGAGAGCGCCGCCTGCGTCCGCTCCAGGAGTGAGGGGGGAACGACCAGCGTCGCCCCGTCGCCGCCGAAGACGAACGGCACTTTGGTCTCGCCCGCGAGGTTCAGCACCGCCGCAATCGAGGCGGCCCCGACGTAGTTCACGTCGCGGTAGTGCCCCGCCTGCACCGCCGCCGTCGAGCCCTCCACGTCGGTCACGACGACGAGCCAGTCGTCGGGCAGCGGCGTGTAGCGGGCCGGGTCGGTGATGTCGGCGAAGTGCTGAAGGGGAGGTAGACGTGCGTAAAAGTCGTCGCTCACCGGCGTGCAGGCGCGGATTGGGTGCAGAGAGGCTGTGGTACTTGAGGATCGGCCTCCAGACGACAGGCTTAAAGGGTCCGGGCCTCACCGGGACGTGCCGGCCGTCGTATCTCTGGGCTGCGCACCGGCCTCGCCGCCAGCGCCCGCCGGTGTGCTCCCTCCGAGGTCAGGCCGTACCGCCGTGTGCGTCGTCGTCGAGGAACCACAGCAGCCGCTCCTGCGCGCCGACGCGCCCGGCCGGGGGCGTGCGGCCGGGGTCGCTGAAGACGGAGGCGACGGCCTCGGCCTTGCCCGCGCCCGTGACGAGGAAGAGGACCGTGCGGGTGGCCCCGAGGGCGGGGAAGGTGAGCGAGATGCGGTCGCGCACCGGACTCGCTGGCGGGGCCTCGGTGGCTACGACCCAGCGCTCCGCTTCGCCGAGGGACGGGCTGTCCGGAAAAAGCGAGGCTACGTGCCCGTCGCCGCCCATCCCGAGGAGGACGAGGTCGAAGGCCGGCGTGGCCTCGTCGCCGAAGTAGGCGCGGAGCGTCTGCTCGTAGGCGCGCGCGTCGGCCTCGGGCGTGCCGCCGGTCGGGACCGGGTAGACCTGGGCGTCGGGGACGGCGAGGCCGTCGAGGAGCGCCTCGCGGGCGAACCGGGCGTTGCTGTCGTCGTGGTCGTGCGGGACGTGCCGCTCGTCGCCCCAGAAGACGTGGACGTGCTCCCAGTCGAGTGCGTCGGGGTAGCTCGCGGCCAGGAGCCGGTAGAGTGGCCCCGGCGTGGAGCCGCCAGTCAGCACGAGCGACGCCTGGCCCCGCGCCGCCAGCGCCGCCCGCAGCGTCTCGACGACCGTCTCGGCCGCCGCACGCGCAACGCGGACCGGGCTGGCGAAGGCAAAGACTTCGGGGGCGATCATGAGCGGAAGAGCGGAAGAGCGGAAGAGCGTGGCAAAGCTGGGAAAATTACGGAGGCCGCTGCGCTTCGCGCTAACGCCCTCTTCCCTTCTTCCTCGCTTGCCCCCTTTCGCTCCTAGACGGCGAACTCGTCCTCCGGGGTCGGCTCCCGGCGGTCGGCGACGAACATCGAGGCGGCCGAGACCGGACCCCAGGTGCCTGAGGCGTAGTCCTGGACGGGGAGGCCGGCCTCCAGGAGCGGCTCGAAGAGCGACCAGGCGGCCTCGGTCTCGTCGGCGTGGACGAAGAGCGTCTGGTCACCCGCCACGACGTCGGCCAGGAGCGTCTCGTAGGCCGACGGGAGCGCCCCGAAGGCGTGTTCGTAGTCGAAGTCGAACTCCTGGCTCGACAGGTCGAACCCGTCGCCGGGCCGCTTGACCTCCACGCCGAGCGTGAAGCCCTCGTGCGGCTGGAGCTGGATGCGGAGCACGTTGCGGCTGATCGAGCAGTGGTTCGGGCCGCCGAAGAGCTGGACCGGCGGGCAGCGGAAGTGGACGCTGATCTCGGTCAGCCGCTCTGGCATCCGCTTGCCGGTGCGGAGCACGAACGGCACCCCCTGCCAGCGCCAGTTCTCGACGTAGAGCCGGAGCGCGACGAACGTCTCGGTGTCCGACTCCGGCGGCGTGTCCTCGTGCTCCTGGTAGCCCTCGTGCTCGGCCCCCGCGCCGTCGTCCCCGGTGTACTGCCCGAAGACGACGCTGCCCTCGTCGATAGGGGCGATCGAGTGGAGCACCTTGATCTTCTCGCGCCGGATCGACTGCGCGTCGAAGCGGGCCGGCGGCTCCATCGCGACGAGCGTGACGAGTTGCGTGAGGTGGTTCTGCACCATGTCGCGCAGCGTGCCCGACGTGTCGAAGTACCCCGCCCGGCCCTCGGCCCCGATCGACTCGGCGACGGTGACCTCGACCCGGTCGATGTGCTCCCGGTTCCAGAGCGCCTCGAAGAGGGCGTTGGCGAAGCGGAAGACGAGGAGGTTCTGCACGGTCTCCTTGCCGAGGTAGTGGTCGATCCGGTAGACCTGCGCCTCGGCGAAGTGCGCGTGGACGATCTCGTTCAACTCGCGCGCCGAGGCGAGGTCGTGCCCGAAGGGCTTCTCGACGACGAGGCGGGTCCAGCCGCCCCGCTGCTCGGCCTCGTCCTGCTCGCCGATGGCCTGGATCGTTTTGGGAAAGGCCGAGGGCGGGATCGCGAGGTAGTAGATCCGGTTGCCGGAGAGCCCGAGGTCTTCTTCGAGCTCCGAGGCGCGCGCGAAGACGTCGCCGAGTTCGTCGGTGCTGTCGACCTGGACGTAGGCCATCCGCGTGTCGCACCACGCGTCGGCGCGTTCGCCGCCGAGGTCCTCGTCTTCGAGTGCCTCGCGGAAGGTGTCCCGCATCTGCTGGTCGTCCCAGCCGGAGCGGCCGACGCCGAGGATAGCCGGTCGGGTGTCCGCGTCGCCCGCGCGCTCGCGGTCGATGAGGCCGCGGTAGATGGCGGGGATCAGCTTGCGCTTGGCGAGGTCCCCGGTGGCGCCGAGGAGGATGAAGAGGCTGGAGTCCATGAGGGATGAGGGCGTGGAGGGGTGGGAGAGAATGGAGGGGGGGGGGGGCGCGGAGTGAGGACGAGGAAAGATGGTGGGACTGCCGCGCGCTGCGCTGCTGTGGGTGCCCTCTTTATCCTTCCGCTCCCTCCACGCCCTCTGTCACGTTCCGGTCTCCGAGTCCGCGCCGGAGACGGCGGCCTTGAGGGCGTGGCCGCCGAACTGGTTGCGGAGCGCGGCCAGGAGGCGGCTGTAGAACGCCCGGTCGTCGCGCGACTGGATGCGCTCGATCAGCGAATGGGTCAGCACCGGAGCCGGGATGTTGAGGTCCATCGCCTCCTTGACCGTCCACCGGCCCATGCCCGAGTCGGCGACGTAGGGGGCGATGTCCGAGAGGCCGGGGCCGTCCTCCTGGAGCGCGTTCTCGACGAGTTCGAGGAGCCACGAGCGGATCACGCTGCCGTACTGCCAGACGTTCGAGATCTCGACCGTGTCGAGGTCGAACTCCTCCTTCGCCGTCATCAGCGCGAAGCCCTCGGCGTAGGCCTGCATCAGCCCGTACTCGATGCCGTTGTGGATCATCTTGACGAAGTGGCCGGAGCCGCTCGGCCCCATGTGGCCCCAGCCCTTGTCCTTCGCCGGGGCCAGCGTCTCGAAGACCGGGCGGAGGTGCCCGACGGGCTCGTCCTCGCCGCCGACCATCAGGCAGTAGCCGCCTTCGAGCCCCCAGACGCCGCCCGAGACGCCGCAGTCGACGTAGAGCGCGCCCACGTCTTCTTTCATTTCCTTCGCCCGTCGCATCGAGTCCTGGTAGTACGAGTTGCCGCCGTCGACGACGATGCTGCCTGCTTCGAGGTGCGGCTCGAGGTCGGCGAGGACGCTGTCCACGGCCTCGCCCGCCGGGACCATGAGCCAGAAGACGCGTGGGGCTTCGAGCTGGCCGGCGAGTTCGTCGAGTGACTCGGCCGTGCCGATGTCGTCGTAGGCGAGCTTGGCGAGTTCCTCCGTGTCGAGGTCGAAGCCGATGGGGGTGTGACCGCCGCGGTGGAGGCGGCGGACGAGGCCGCTGCCCATCTTGCCGAGGCCGATGATGCCGATGTTCATGTCGGGCGGGGTGAGGTGAGAGGGGAAGATGCGACCGTGCAAGGTACTGCGTCTCACGACAACGTCACGTTCATAACTCTGGCGGGCGGTGTCGTGGTCCCCACCCCTCAAAGCAGCAGCATGGCCCGATGCCGAGCAGCAGCTACCGTTCGACAGGAGCCGATGTGACATGGATTTTAGAATACTGTGATTAAAAGGACTGCCAGAAAGAGGAGTTTGGGATCGTCAACAGCACGCCGGCAGATGCTCCGCGCCGACCCTTCCTTCCCCAGACTTCGCTCACCATGTCTACCTCCTTCCGACTCTGCTTCGGCCTCTTGCTCCTGCTGCTCGCGGCAAACGCAGGCCATGCGCAAGAAGCCGACCGCAACCTCTACACCACCGATGACCCGGTCGTCGCGGCCGTCGTTGCGGGTGACACGCTCTACATCGGCGGTACCTTCGTCACCGTCGCGCCGCCGACGGGCCCGGCGGCGGTGGTCAACAAGGCCACCGGCGAGCCTGACCTGGCGCAGGCCCGGGTCGGCGAGACCAGCAACCTCGGCGAGGGTGTGACCGCGGTGCTGCCGGACGGGCAGGGCGGGTGGTACGTGGCCGGCGAGATCGAGTGGACCGGCGGCGAGCCGCGTCGCAACCTTGCCCTCGTCCGCCCCGACGGGACGGTCGATCCGGCCTTCCGGCCCGCGCCGCAGATCGTCGGCAACCCCTTCGACCTCGGCTACGTGGAGACGCTCGCGCTCGACGCCGGGGTGCTCTACGTCGGCGGCCGGTTCGACGAGGTGGGTGGATTGCCGCGCCGCAACTTCGCCGCGCTCGACGCCGAGACCGGGGCCGTCCTGCCGGCGTCGATCACGATGACCAACACCGGGAGCGGGAACACGAACGGCGGCCCGCCCCAGGGGACCGTGGAGACCATCGTCGTCCGCGACGGGGTGCTCTATCTCGGCGGCTTTTTCGACACGATCAACGGGACCGGCCGTGGAGGTGTCGCTGCCCTCGATCCGCAGACCGGCGCGCTGCTGCCGTGGGACGCCGGGCTAACCGACGGGCTCGACGCGATCAGCGGCGGTCCCTCCGTCTTCCAGATCGGGATCGGGCCGGCCGCAGGCGAGACGACGCTCTACCTGACCGGCTTCTTCGACGCCGCACGCGGCGAGGAGCGCCTCACCGGAGCCGCCGAGGTCACGCTCGCCGACCCAGTGACGGGCGAAGGCGGCGCGCCGACCGCGTGGGAGACGGACGTGGAACTCAACACCGGGGACCTCGTGGTGACGGACAACGTGCTGTGGGTGTCGACCCCCGGGTTCACCTCGACCCCGGCAGCGCTCTACCGCATCAGCCGGGCGACGGGGGCCGAGACCGAGTTTTTCGACAACGTATACTCGCGGGGCCGTGCCCTCGCGCTCGATCCGTCCGGCAACGGGGGGCAAGGCGTGCTCTACTTCGGCGCGCGCGACGTGTCGAACGCCGAGGACTTTTTCCCGTCGCAGTTTCTCCTCGCGCTCGACCCCGCGACCGGCGCGGTGCTGCCGGGCCTCTTCGGCGGCGACCGGATCCGGGTGGCGGCTTCCCTCGAGGGTATCAAGAGTCTGGCCGTTGAGCCGGGACCAACGGGTCGCCTCTTCGTCGGCGGCAAGGACCTGTTCGGCGTCGACGGGGTGCGGCGCCAGACCCTCGCCGGCATCGACCTCACGACGGGCCGCGTGACCGACTTCGGCAAGGACGTCAACATCCTCTCGTCGGTCACCAGCCTCGGCCTCAGCCCGGACGAGCGGTTCCTCTACTTCGAGACCTTCAACGGCATCGGGCTGGCCGACCTGGAGACGGGCCAGTTCAGCGACTTCGCGTTCCCCGACGCGCGGAGCGGAGCCGGGGCAGTGGCGACCTACGCCGACGGCTCGCCGCTCCCGCCGCTCACGCCCCCCGCCGTTTCGCCGGAGGCATCGCGGGCTGCGACCACCGGAACGACCACCGGAAGCCGCATCCGCACCGACAACTCCACGCTCGTCGTGACCGAGGACCGGGTCTACTTCCACGCAGGCTCCCGGCCGCTCGTCCCGTTCATCATCTGCTACGACCGCGCCACCGGCAACGTGATCTGGGAGACCTTCCAGTTCTCGACTCTCTCCGGCTTTCCGATCCACGAACTGCTCCTCGTCGAGGCCGGGCCGCCCGGCGCGGCGGGCGACACGCTGTTCTTCTCCGGCGGCTTCGCCTTCGTCGATGCTGACCTCAAGGAGCGCGACCGCTTCGCCGCGCTCGACGCCGAGACCGGGGCCGTGCTCGACTGGAACGTCAACCCGACCGGTCCGCAGCAGGGGGCTGCGCTCGCCGCGCTGCCGGGCGAGGACGCGATCTACCTGAGCGGCTTCAACCTCGACGTGATCGGCGGCGTGCCGCGCGACAACGTTGCCGCCGTCACGCGCTCCGGCGGCGACGTGCTCCCCCTCGTCCCCGACCCGGCCGCGTCCGACTTCCCCGGGGTAGGGGGAGCCGCACTGACGATCCAGCCTGGCCCCGGCGGTGGGGCGGCGGGCGGCGTGGTCTACACGAGCGAATACGCCCTCGACGCCGTCACCGGCGACCTGATCGGCGACTGGGACCCGCTCTTGACGAACGCCGCGCCGCCGGTCACCTTCCGGCCGAGCGCCACCGTGCTCGACGAGAAGCGCGAGCGGGTGATTATGGTCGGCGGGTTCCGAAGCAGCCTCCGCGGGAGCGGGCACGCCCACCTCGTCTCGCTCACCCCGGCGCGGCCCTTCGCCTCCGGCCCGGACCTCAACCTCACCGCGACGGCGAGCCAGACGACCGTCGCCCCCGGCGGCTCGGTCCGGTTCGACTACACCGTCGAGAACAACACCAGCAGCCCGGCCTCCGGCGACCTCTACTTCGTCGCGCAGCAGGGGCAGGCGGTCGTCGCGCAGGCGGTCGTGCGCTCGGGTACCGTGCCGGCCAGCCAGGCGCTCTCCGGGTCGTACGTCCAGCAGGTGCCGAATAATGCGCCGACGGGCGACTACGTCTACACGCTGAGCATCGGCGCTTTCCCGAACCAGGCCGTCGACTCCGAGGTGTTCGCGCTGACGGTCACCGGGTCGTCGGCGAATGGGGCCGCCGGCGTCTGGGGTGTGACCGAGGCGACGCCGTGGGAGGACAGCGCCGCCTCCCGCGCCGTGCCCGGTGAGGCGGTGCTCTCGGACGCGTTCCCGAACCCGTCCGGCGGCTCGGTGACCGTCGAGCTGTCGGTGCCGCAGGCGGAGCGGGTCGAGGTGGGGGTCTTCGACCTGCTGGGCCGCCGGGTGGCGGTGCTGCACGACGGGATGCTGGAGGCGGGCGTGCATCCGCTGCGGTTCGACGGGCGGGGGCTGCCGGCCGGCGTGTACGTGGTGCGCGCTGCCGGTTCGAGCTTCGCCGAGGCTCGCCGCGTGACGATCCTGTAGGACGGTGGTCTCGCCGTGACGGGCTGCGTCAGAACGTCACGGCGAGGCCGTTGCGCAGGGCGAGGTCGAAGCGGTCGAGGTCGGCCGGCGGCTCGCTGTCGTAGCGCAGGTTCAGCGTCGCCCGGAGCGCGAGGGCCCGCGTGAGCTGCACGTTGAGCCCGGCCTCGCCCAGCACGCGCACGTCGCGGAACCGGTCGAAGCGCGGCTGCACGTAGGCCGTGCCGGCGAAGGTCACGAGGTCGGTCAGCTCGAGCTTGAGGACGAGGTAGTTGCTCCAGCGCCCGACGGTCGTCTCGGGGTCGACGAGGACTTCGCCCCGGTCGAGGAGTTCGTACTCGACCATCGGCGTCGTCCCGAAGAAGGCGGCGGCCGTGCTGTCCTGGTAGAGTTGCAGCCGGAGGCCGGCCCCGGCGAGGTAGCGCCGCGTGAGGAGCTGCGAGTCGTCGCGCTGGGTCTGGACGAACGCCTCGGGCCGGACCCACTCCAGGCCGGGCAGCCGGAGCACGGTCCGCAGGTGGACGAAGCTCTCGTCGAGGAACACCCGGTCCTCGGCCTCGCTGAAGGTGACGTTGCCGATCAGGAAGGAGGCGAGGTTGCCCCGCCGGAGGTCGAGCCGCCCGCGCAGCCCGAGGTCGAGCACCTCGACGTTGCCGGTGCGGAAGAGGGCGTTGGCCGCGACGGTCGCGCCGAGCCCCTCGGCGTCCTCGGCGATCCGCAGCTTCTCGGTGTTGACCTGCCCGAAGGCGCTCGGGGCGAGGGTGGCGGGGGCGAGGCAGAGCAGCCACAGCGCCGCAGCGAGCCCGTTCGTCGCTCGTCGTTCGGACCTCGTCGTTCGCCTCATGCTTCCGCTTGCGGCTTCGTGCCGGAGCCGTTGCCCGGCTGCATGAACGGCGCGTCCTGGAACGCCTGCGCCTCGTCGATGAACAGCTGGAGGTGCGGGAACGGGACCTCGATGTCGGCCTCGCGCAGCGCCTCGCGGACCTTCTCGATGTACTCGAACCGGACGGGCACTTCGAGCTTCGGGTCCTTCAGGAACAGCCGCAGCTCCATGTCCACGCTCGAATCGTTCATCTTCGTCACGACGACCTGCGGGGTGTAGTCCGGGTGGAGCCGCTCGTCGTCCTCGGGCAGCTTGAGGACGACTTCGCGCGCCTCCTGCGGGTACTCCTTGTACGCGATCCCGAACGGGACCACGATCCGGAGGACGCCCAGGAGCGTGTGGTTGATGAGCTTCTGCTGGATCATGTGCGCGTTCGGGAGGACGGCGACCTCATTGTTGAGCGTGCGGATGCGCGTCGAGCGCAGCGTGATCTCCTGCACCGACCCGAACGTCCCCTCGACCTCGACGTTGTCGCCGACGCGGAAGGGCTGGTCGAGGAGGATCGTGATGCCGGAGATGAAGTTCTCGAGCGTGTCGCGCGCGGCGAAGCCGAGGGCGATGCCCGCGATCCCCAGGCCGGCGATCAGCGCCCCGACGTTCATCCCGAGCATGTCGAGCACGACGATCGCGCCGAGCGTGATGAAGACGAGCCGGAACGACTTGAGGAGGAGCTGCCGCACGCCGAGGTTGACCTGCTTGCTCCGACTCAGCACGCGCTCCAGCAGACCCGTCACCACCCGGTAGACGAGGTAGAACAGGAGGAGCGTGAGCAGCGACGGGATCAGCCCGTTGAGGGCGAAGTCGATCAGGGCGGACGAGAGGCGCTCGTAGACCTCGTCGAAGCGGCCCTCGCGGATCGCCCGCCCGGTCTCCTGGATGTTCTCCGTGATCTGGCTGATCGCGTTCGACGTGTCGGCCGCGGCGGTGTCGGCTGCGAGCGAGTCCGCCGCGGCGGCGAGGGAGTCGGCGAGGGCGGTGTCTTGCATGGGCTAGACTGTGGGAAGCGATTCAGGGTAGCGCGCTTGTCTCGCACCGAGGCAGCAGAAGCTGAGACCGCCGACCACGGACCGAAGACGGCAGAGGATGGTGCAGTCCAGCGGTCTGCGGTCCGTCGTCCGTCGCCGACAGGCTGGCGGCGTATTCATGCCTCGGCACCGACCGCGTGCTCGTGCCGGCGTCGGGCGGCGACGAGCGTGTTCTGGAGCAGGAGGGCGATCGTCATCGGGCCGACGCCTCCGGGGACGGGCGTGATCCACCCCGCCGTCTCGCGCACGGCCTCGAAGTCCACGTCGCCGACGAGCCGGTAGCCGCGCTCCCGCGCCGCGTCCTCCACCCGGTTGATCCCGACGTCGATGACCGCCGCGCCGGGCTTGACCATGTCCGCCGTCACGAAGTGCGCCCGGCCGATGGCAGCGACGAGGATGTCGGCCGTGCGGGCGATCCCCGCGAGGTCCCGGGTCCGGCTGTGGCAGACGGTGACCGTCGCGTCGGTGCCGCGCCGGAGGAGCAGGTTCGCCATCGGCTTGCCGACGATGTTGCTCCGCCCGATAACGACCGCGTGCGCACCCGAGGTCTCGATCCCGCTCCGGCGGAGCATCTCGACGATCCCCGCCGGCGTGCACGGCACGAACCCCGGCTCGCCGATCACGAGCCGTCCGGCGTTCTCCGGGTGGAAGCCGTCCACGTCTTTGTCGGGGTCGATTGCGTGGATGACCTTCCGGTCGTCGATGTGGCCGGGGAGGGGGAGCTGGACGAGGATGCCGTCGACGGCTGGGTTGGCGTTCAGCTCGCCGATGAGCGCGAGGAGGTTCGGCTCGGGGATGTCGGCCGGCAGGTGGATCGTCTCGCTGTCGATCCCGGCTTCGGCGGCGGCGCGGATCTTGGCGCGCACGTAGGACGCCGAGGCGGGGTGCTCGCCGACGAGGACGACGCGGAGCGCGGGCGGCGCGTGCCCGGCTTGCGTCCAGTCCTCGACGCCGGCGCGGACGTCGGCGCGGACGTCGGCGGCGATGGCTTTTCCGTCGATCAGGTGGGCAGGCATGGTTCGGTGGACGGTGGGACGGTGGACGGTGGGAAACTACTCCCGAACGGTGTGGCTGAACAGACTGTCGGTTGCAGCGTTTCGGTATCGCAGCAATCAGCCAATCACCCATTCAGCGAATCACCCAATGAAAGTCGGAATCCTCGGCGCGACCGGCGCGGTCGGCCAGAAGTTCGTCGAACTCCTCGACGGACACCCCCAGTTCGAGATCGCAGCCCTCGCGGCGTCGGAGCGCTCGGCGGGCAAGCCCTACCGCGAGGCCGCTAACTGGATCGGGAGCCGCGAGATGCCCGCTGCCCTCGCCGAGCGCGAGGTGGTCCTCGCCGCGCCTGGTGCGCTCCGGGACCCGTCCCTCGCCGACTGCGACTTCGTCTTCTCGGGCCTCGACGCTGCGGCGGCCGACGTGCTGGAAAAACGCTTCGCCGAAGCCGGGCTGCCCGTCATCTCGAATGCCCGCACGCACCGGATGGACCCGGACGTGCCGCTCCTCATCCCCGAGGTCAACCCCGAGCACACGGCGCTCATCGACCGGCAGATGACGCCCGGCTGGATCGTGACGAATCCGAACTGCTCGGTCGTCGGCCTCGTGATGGCGCTCCGCCCGCTCGCCGACGCGTTCGGCGTCGAGGCCCTCCATGTGGTCACGATGCAGGCGCTCTCGGGCGCGGGCTATCCCGGCGTCTCGTCGCTCGACGCGCTCGGCAACGTCGTCCCGTTCATCGGCGGGGAGGAGGAGAAGCTCGTCCACGAGCCGCGCAAGCTCCTCGGCACGCTCGACGACGGCGGAGTTCGGCCCTACGAGGTGACGGTCTCGGCGCAGTGCACCCGCGTCCCGGTGCTCGACGGGCACCTCGAGTGCGTCTCGGTCAAGCTCGGCACGCCGGCCTCGCCCGCCGAGGTCGCCGAGGCCCTGTCGTCGTTCCGGTCTCCGCTGGCCGAGATGAACCTCCCGACCGCCCCGGCGCAGCCGGTCCGCGTGTTCGAGGACGAGCGCTTCCCGCAGCCGCGCCGCCACGCCGAGGCCGGGGGCGGGATGCAGGTCTCGGTCGGACGCGTCCGCGCCTGCGCGCTGTTCGACGTCAAGTTCGTCGTGCTCTCGCACAACACGATCCGGGGCGCGGCCGGCGGGGCCATCCTCAACGCCGAACTGCTGCAGGCGCAGGGCCGCCTCACGAGCCGCACGGCGGACTCGCGTGCCGTCGCCGCCGCATGAGCGAGAGCGTAACGATCCGCCGCGCCCAGGCCGAGGACGTGGACGCTGCCGTCCGGCTCTGGGCGCAGCTTCAGGACGAGCACAGCGCCCTCGACGCCCGCCACCGGCCGAGCGACACCGCCCGCGAGCGCTGGCGGAACGACGTCCGCGTGTGGGTCGGGAGCGAGGAGCACCGGGTCTTCGTCGCCGAGCGCGGGGGCGAGGTGGTCGGCCTCGTGACGGCGCACCCGTTCTGGCCCGCGCCGGTCTACGAGCAGGAGCGGGAGGTCTATGTCACCGAACTCATCGTGCGGCCGGACCAGCGAAGCGCGGGCATCGGCGCGCAGTTGCTCGGTGCCGTGCGCGACTGGGCGCGGAGCCAGGGCGTGACGCAGCTGCGGGCGGGCGTCCTCAGCCGGAACGTGCGGGGCCGGGCCTTCTGGGCGCGCGAAGGGGCCGAGGACCTCTTCACGACGGTCACCCTCGACCTGACGCGCTCGGCGTGACGCTCGGGGCTCTGGGGAAACGTGATCTCCGCGTGAGCGTTGGTGCCGTTGGACCCGTGCTACCTTCGGTCCGCCATCCCTTTCTGTCCAACCGCCAAGCAGCCATGCCTCTCCGCCTTGTCCTCCTTCTCGGGGCCGCCCTCGTCCTCGCCGTCCCCGCCTCCGCGCAGGAGCGCGGCAACGACGAAGCCCGCACCAGTCCCAACGCCATGATCGGCCAGACCATCGGCACGACCGACGTGATGATCTCCTATGGTCGTCCGAGCGTGCGCGGCCGCGTCGTCTTCGGCGAGCTAGAGCCCTACGGTGCCGTGTGGCGCACCGGTGCTAACGAAGCCACGACGATCACCTTCTCAGACGACGTGATGGTCGAGGGCCAGTCCCTCGCAGCCGGTACCTACGGTCTGTTCACGATTCCCAGCGAGGATGAGTGGACCGTGATCTTCAACAGCGTCGCCGAGCAGTGGGGGGCCTACGACTACAGCGCCGACAGCGACGTGCTCCGCGTGATGGTGGAGCCGCGCATGGGCGACATGGACGAACTGATGACCTTCGCCTTCGACATGGTCGAAGCCGGCAAGGGCATGCTCGTGCTGCACTGGGACGAGGTCGAGGTGCCGATCACGATCTCGACCGGCTCGTGATGCCCCGATGCTTCGCTGCTGCTGCGCTCCTTGCCGCAGCGCTCGTTGCGGGCTGCACCGAGCCGGACCCTGCCGGTCCGTCGGTGCAGCCCGCTCCGCCTGACGCTGTCCCCGAGCCGGACTCGGTAGCCGTGGCTGTGATCGGGCGGACACGGGCCGCCCACGGGTCCGACCTGCTCGACGCGTCGGTCGTCACGTTCGACTTCCGGGGCCGCGCGTTCCGCGCCGAGCGCAGCAGGGGTCGCTTCGCGTATGCCCGGACCTGGGACGAAGACGGGAGGACCCTCCGCGATGTGCTCGACAACGGCGGCGTCCGCCGCACGGTGGACGGAACGCCGGTGGCGCTCAGCGAGGCCGAGGCGCTGGCAGTCGAGGAAGCCGTCAACTCCGTGGTCTACTTCGCCCTGATCCCGCACGGCCTCGCCGACGACGCCGTGCAGCCCCGTCACCTCGGCTCCGACTCGCTCGGCGGCGAGGTGTACGACCTCGTCGAGGTGACCTTCCGGCCTGAGGGCGGCGGGCGCGACTACCAGGACCGCTTCCTCTACTGGGTCCACCGCGAGCAGAGTACCGTCGACTACCTCGCCTACTCCTACGAAGTCAACGGCGGCGGGGCGCGCTTCCGCCGGGCCGTCAACGCTCGCGCCGCAGGCGGTGCCCGTTTCGCGGACTACGAGAACTACACCGCCGATCCGCTGGCACCGCCGCTCGAAGCCCTCGGGCGGATGTGGGAGGCGGACTCGCTGAGGCTGCTGTCCGAGGTCGTGCTGGACCGGGTGCGGGTGCAGCCCATCGCGCGGTAGCGGGAGGTCCCACCCCTGGCAGGGGCTGCCAGGGAGGGGGTGTTCGGGGAATCCCCGGGACGCGAACGCGTACTCCCACCGCTAGACGGTCGCAACGCGTGACGTGTATGTTTGATGTGCACCTCAGCGCAGGAGTCCTGGCTAGCCCCCGCTGGTCCCCCTCTTCGGTGCTTCCGCTGCACCTCTCCTGCTCGATTGCATCAGAGGCCGGTCCTTTTCCCCGCGGGCCGGCCTCTGGTATGTACTGCAGCCATGCAATATAACCGGTGTCCGCGCTGCCGGCATGCCGCAAAAAAGCCCGACTCGAGAAATAACGAATCGGGCCGTGGCGGCAAGTGGAGCGGAACACGGGACTCGAACCCGCGACCTCAACCTTGGCAAGGTTGCGCTCTACCAGCTGAGCTAGTTCCGCTTGCGGACCCCCAAGCTACGCGTCCGCCCTGCGCGCTGTCAAGTCGCCGAGGTCTCGCCCGCGCCGTAGATCTCCATCATTCGTTGGATCTCCATGCGGACGCGGCCCCGCAGCGTCCGGGGCTCGACGATCTCTACCTCGCTGCCGCAGGAGAGGACCCAGTTGACGAGCTCGTGGATGTTGGGCGTCGAGAGGTACAGGTCGAGGGTGCCGTCGGGGTTGAGGGTGCCGGAGCGCAGGGTCCCGCCGCGGTCGGTGTAGATGCCAACCGCGCGAGCGGAGAAGCGCAGGTGCACGGTTGGGTACTCGGCGTTGTCGTCGGAGCGGACGCCGGGCGGGAGCGCGCGCACGAGGGCGGGAATGATGGAGGCGTGCGGCAGGAACGGGAGGGCTGCGTGGCCGTCGGCCAGCACGTACGAGCGCTTCGCCGGGTCGTACTCCACGCGCAGGCCTAGCACGTCGCGCAGGTAGGCGAGGTCGCGGGCGACGGTGCGGCGGGAGACGGCGAGGGCCTCGGCCGCCAGCGTCGTCGTCAGGCGCTCGCCCGAGCGGAGCCACTCGATCAGACGGTGAACGCGCCCCGAGGCGGAGTAGCTATCGCTCGAAGGGCGGGGAGCAGGAGGCATCAGGTGGGAAGAGAGGGGCTTCGAGGCCGGGTCAGGTGAACAGAGACAGAGAGGTGCAGAACCCTTAGGCCGAGGGAGGGTCTGGACCGTGCAGGCTGGTCCAGAGTGACGGCTACACGTCCTAGCGCGTCGAATCTAAGAAAGTAACCAGTAGCACTCAAATTTTTTTCTGCTCTTGAGTGACGATAAACAGGCCGCTGCCCGTAGCCCGCTCCGCAGTACCTTAGCGCTGCGCCCTTACTCTCCCTTCCGCCATGTCGCACCTCGTCATTCCGCGCCCCGAGTCCGGTGAATACGCCCTGTACTACGGGCCCTACCTCGAAGCCGTCCCCAACGGAGACCTGCTACGCATGCTCGAGACCCAGGGAGCTGAATTCCTGGACCTGCTTCGCGCCTTCGGCGAGGCCCGCGGGGGGTACCGCTATGCGCCGGGCAAGTGGAGCGTCAAGGAGGTCGTCGGGCACGTAGCCGACACCGAGCGCGTCTTCGCCTACCGGGCGCTCCGCATCGCACGGGCCGACCCGACGCCCCTGCCGGGCTTCGAGCAGAACGGGTACGTCGAGGCCGCCGGGTTCGACCGCCGCTCCCTCGCCGACCTCGCCGAGGAGTTCGCCGATGTGCGGAAGGCCACCCTGAAACTGTTCGCGGGCCTCGACGCCCCCGCGCTCCGCCGCGCCGGCACGGCCAGTGGGTACCCGGTGACGGTCCGCGCCCTGGCGTGGATGACCGCCGGGCACGAGCAGCACCACGCCCGGATTCTCCGCGAGCGATACCTGCCGGGCTGACGGAGTGGGAGGAGTGGGAGGAGTGGGAGGAGTGGGAGGAGTGGGAGGAGTGGGAGGAGTGGGAGGAGTGGGAGGAGTGGGAGGAGTGGGAGGAGTGGGAGGAGTGGG